>JAEMGR010000059.1 GCA_016458225.1 Myxococcaceae bacterium JPH2
GCACGACAACGCGTCCGACGTGGGCGCGGAGCCGGGCACGTACGGCGCGTGGGGCATCTGGACCAGCCCCGACATCCGCGTCTGCCAGAACGCCGGCTGCGTGGGCAACGAGAACCCCGAGTTCGGTCAGACCAACTACATCTACGTGAAGCTCAACAACACGGGTCCCAACGCGCCCGTGGGCAACCCCGGCGTGGGCACGCTGAAGCTCTACTTCACGGCCTCCGGCGGCGGCGCGCTGTGGAACGCGGACTGGACCTTCATCGGCAGCCTCAACGTCACCGTCCCCGCGAGCGCGGTGGGCTACGAGGTCCCCATCCCGTGGAGCAACGTCCCCGGCCCCGGCCACTACTGCCTGCTGGCCCGCTGGGAGTCGGTGTCGGATCCGATGACGTTCCCGGAAGCCATCCCCTCGAACACCGTCAGCAACACCATCCAGAACAACAACATCGCGTGGCGCAACGTGAACGTGGTGAACCT
>JAEMGR010000060.1 GCA_016458225.1 Myxococcaceae bacterium JPH2
CCCTCTCCGCTCACGGAAAGCTCGACCGTCACGCGCTCCCACCGCCCGCACCTGATTCAGCGCGGGTCATGGCGGCGCGTCCGGTGGAACGACTGACGCCGTTCCAGCAGCGGATCGCGGAGCTGTTCCGCGACGTGCTGCGCGTCGAGCACGTCGGACTGCACGACGACTTCTTCTCGCTGGGAGGCCACTCGCTCATGGCCACCCAGCTCGTGTCTCGGCTGCGCTCCACGTTCCATGTCGAGCTTCCGCTCCGCGCGTTCTTCGGCGCGGCCACCGTCGCCCGCGTCACGGAGTTCGTCGAAGAGCAGTTCCTGGTGCGCCAGCCGAGCACGGCCCAGGTGCCTCCGCTGCGGACCATTCCTCGCGACGGAGAGCTGCCGCTGTCGTTCGCGCAGCAGCGACTGTGGGTGCTCGATCAGGT
Organism: Myxococcaceae bacterium JPH2; assembly: GCA_016458225.1. Taxonomy (NCBI): domain Bacteria; kingdom Pseudomonadati; phylum Myxococcota; class Myxococcia; order Myxococcales; family Myxococcaceae; species Myxococcaceae bacterium JPH2. The sequence goes on from JAEMGR010000060.1 coordinate 425, forward strand.
CCAGCCGGGTGGCAGTCACTACAACATGGTCGGCGCGCTCCGGATGGAAGGCGCGCTGAACACCGAGGCGCTGCGGCTGGCGCTCGAACACCTCGTGCTCCGGCATGAGCCCTTGCGCGCGACCTTCGCCCTGAAGGACGGTCAGCCCGTTCAACGCATCCAGCCGCTCAGCGCGTGGCCGCTCCCACTCACCGACCTGGGGGCCTTCACCGTCGAGGCCCGCGAGGCAGAGACCCAGCGGCTGTGCATCGAAGAAGCCCAACGGTCCTTTGATTTGTCCTCGGGCCCCTTGCTTCGCACCCGCCTGCTGCGGCTGTCCGAGGACACGCACCTGCTGCTGCTGTGCATGCACCACATCGTCTCGGACGGCTGGTCCATGGGCGTCATGGTGCGTGAGGTGGCCGCGGGCTATGCGGCGTTCGCGTCGGGCCACAAGCCGGAGCTGCCCGCGCTGCCCATTCAGTACGTCGACTTCGCCGCATGGCAGCGACAGTGGCTCCAGGGCGAGGTGCTCGATCGTCACGTCGCGTGGTGGAAGGACGCCCTCGCCGAGGCCCCTCGGGTGCTGGAGTTGCCCACCGACAAGCCTCGGCCCACGGTGCGCTCGATGCGCGGCGCGCTGCACCCGGTTCACGTGCCCCGCGAGCTGTCCCAGCGACTGCTGGCCCTGGCCCGACAGGAAGGCGCCACGCCCTTCATGGCCCTGTTTGGTGTCTGGGCCCTCCTGTTGTCGCGCTACAGCCGGCAGGAGGACCTCCTCATCGGATCGCCCATCGCGGGACGACGCCAGGGTGAACTCGAAGGGCTCGTGGGGTTCTTCGTCAACACGCTCGTCCTGCGCGCTCGCGTCCGCCCTCAGGACTCCTTCCGTGCCCTGCTCACCCAGCTCCGCGAGACCACGCTGTCCGCCTACGAGCACCAGGAGCTGCCCTTCGAGAAGCTCGTCGAGGAGCTGCATCCTCAGCGCGACCTGAGTCGCGGACCGTTGGTGCAGGTCATCTTCTCGCTCCAGAACACGCCCGCCGAGGAGCTGCGCGCCCCCGGACTCCGATTGATCCCGATGGAGGTGGACAACGCCACGGCGCGCTTCGAGCTGGGGCTGATGCTCACGGAGACGCCGGACGGGGTGCGCGGCCACATCGAGTACAGCAGCGACCTGTACACGCCGGACACCGCGGAGCGGCTCGCGCGTCAACTCCACGTGCTCCTGGAGTCCGTGGTCGCTCAGCCCGATGCGCCCGTCTCGCGGCTGGAGGTCTTGCCCTCGGACGAGCGCCGCAAGGTCGTTCTCGACTGGAACGACACCCAGCGCCCGTATCCCTCGGACGTGACCATCGCGGAGCACTTCGCGCGGCAGGCCGCGGCACATCCGGACCGCATCGCGGTGGAGTGCGGCGAGGAGCGCCTGACGTACGGACAGCTCGACCAGCGCGCCAATCGCCTCGCACACTGGCTCCGCGAGCAGGGCGTGGGGGCCGATGAGCGCGTCGCGGTGTGCCTGGAGCGCGGACTCTCCCTCGTGGTGTCGACGCTGGCGGTCCTCAAGGCCGGAGGCGCGTACATCCCCTTGGATGCGTCCTATCCCGCGCACCGGCTCGCGCTGATGCTGGAGGACGGCGGGCCGCGATTGATGCTCACGACTCGGGCGCTTCATGGGCAGCTCGCCCTGCCCGACTCCCAGGTCCCCGCCGTCTTCACCGAGGAGCTGGAGCTGGGCACGCGGCCGACCACGGCACCCCACAGTGGGGCCGGACCGCGCAACCTCGCCTACGTCATCTTCACCTCGGGCAGCACCGGCCGCCCCAAGGGCGTCGCCATCGAGCACCGGGGAATCCTCCGGTTGGTGCACAGCGCGACCTTCGCGGGGCTGGGGGCGCATGAGACATGGCTCCTGTTGGCGCCGCTCTCCTTCGACTTGTCCGTCCTGGAGATGTGGAACCCGCTGCTCAATGGGAGTCGGCTGGTCATCTACCCGGCGGATGCGCTCGCCACGGATCTGGCTCGGCTGGAGCAGGTGGTGACCCAGCACGGCGTCACCTTCTCCCACTTCTCACCCAGCCTGTTCGCGCAGATCGTCGAGCACCGTCCCAGCCTCCTCTCTCGCCTGCGCGCCACGCACGTGGGCGGCGACATCATCCCGGCGGCCCACGCGCGCCGCGCCCTGGAGCTGGCGCGCATCCCCGTCACCAACGGCTACGGCCCCACCGAGTGCACGGTCATCGCGACCGCGTTCACCCTGAAGGACCCCGCGCAGGTCGGGGACGTGGTGCCCATCGGGCCGCCGCTCGACAACACCGTGGCGCTCGTGCTCGATGCGCAGCTCCAGCCCGTGCCCATCGGCGTACCGGGGGAGCTGTACCTCGGCGGCCATGGACTGGCGCGTGGCTATGTCTCGCGGCCGGACCTGACGGCCGAGCGCTTCGTCCCCAACCCTGTCGCCACGACTCCCGGTGAGCGCCTGTATCGCACGGGCGATCTGGTCCGCTGGCGCGCGGACGGGGCGCTCGACTTCCTCGGCCGCATTGATCACCAGGTGAAGGTGCGCGGCTTCCGCATCGAGCTGGCCGAGGTGCAGTCCGCCGTGCGCGCGTTGCCTGGCGTGGAGGACTCCATCGTCGTGGTGCGCGAGGACGTGCCCGGCGACCGCAAGCTCGTGGCCTATGTCGCGTCGGGCGCGGGGCGACCCGCGCTGGACTCCGCCACGCTGCGGGCGGGTGTTCGCGCGCGGCTCCCCGAGTACATGGTCCCCTCGCTCTTCGTGCTGCTGACGCACCTGCCGACGAGCCCCAGCGGCAAGGTGGACCGCAAGGCCCTGCCTGCGCCGGACGCGATGACGACGGGCCGGCAGGGACGCTTCGTGGAGCCCAGCCATCCGCTCGAAACGCAGCTCGCGACGCTGTGGGCGCGCGAGCTGGGCGTGGAGCGCGTGGGCGTGCACGACCACCTCTTCGATGACCTGGGCGGCACATCCCTGTCCGTCGTCCGCATCGCGGCGCGCCTGCGAGAGGCCATCCAGCGCGAGGTGCCCGTCGTGTGGCTCTTCGAGCACCCCACCGTGCACGACCTCGCGCGCCGGCTGGCGAAGGAGACCGCGCCGGTGGAGGCCCCCGCGCCCAAGCAGACGCGCGAGACACCTCGGACCGTTGCTCCCTCCGGAGACATCGCCATCATCGGCATGGCGGGCCGATTCCCGGGCGCGGGCTCCATCCAGGAGTTCTGGCGCAACCTGCGCGAGGGCGTCGAGTCCATCACCCACTTCCCGCCCGAGGCCGCGGAGCACCTGCCCGGCCTCCCCGAGGGGATGGAGCTGTCCCAGCACCCGGGCTTCGTCCCCGCGGGAGGCGTGCTGGAGGGCATCGATCGCTTCGACGCGGCGTTCTTCGATTTGTCGCTGCGAGAGGCGCAGTGGATGGATCCGCAGCAGCGCCTCTTCCTCCAGTGCGCCTGGACCGCGTTGGAGGACGCGGGCATTGATCCCCGGCGCCCGCCGGGGCCCGTCTCGCTCTACGCGGGCGCGATGGACTCGGGCTACGCGGAGGCGGTCCGAGGCAGCGCGGCGCTGGACGTCGCGTCCGTCTTCGAGCTGTACGGCACCGCGACGCATGAGGCGCTCGCGACCAAGACGTCCTTCAAGCTGGGGCTCACGGGTGAGAGCACGATGCTCTACACCGCGTGCTCCACGGGCCTGGTGGCCGTGCACCTAGCCAGCCAGAACCTGCGCGCGGGCCTGTCCGACGTGGCGCTGGCGGGAGCGACGCGCATCGCCGTGCCCCAGCGCACGGGCTACATCTACCAGGAGGGCATGGTGTCCTCGCCAGACGGGCACTGCCGCCCGTTCGACGCGCGGGCGCAGGGCACGGTCGGCGGCAACGGCGTGGCCTGCGTGGTGCTCAAGCGCGTGGAGGACGCCGTGCGGGATGGCGACGCCATCTACGCCGTCATCAAGTCCACCGCGACGAACAACGACGGACACGTGAAGTCGGGCTACACGGCGCCCAGCGTGCAGGGCCAGGCGGCCGTCATCACCCAGGCGCTGGAGCGCGCCGGCGTGAAGCCCCAGGACATCCAGTACGTCGAGGCCCACGGCACGGCCACGCCGCTGGGAGACCCCATCGAGGTGGCGGCGCTCCACCGCGCCTATGCCTTGGGGACCGAGCAGCGCGCCACCATCGCGCTGGCCTCGGTGAAGTCGAACATTGGCCACCTGGACACCGTGGCGGGGCTCGCGGGGCTCATCAAGGCCGCGCTGTCGCTGCACCACGGTGAGATTCCCGCGAGCCTCCACTTCGAGAAGCCCAACCCGCAGATTGCCTTCGACGCGGGTCCCTTCTTCGTCAACACCGCCCTCCGTCCCTGGCCTCGAAGCGAGACGCCCCGTCGCGCGGCCGTCAGCTCCTTCGGCATCGGAGGCACCAACGCCCACGCCATCCTCGAGGAGTCCCCCATGTCGCGGAGCGGATCCACCAACCGCCCCCACCATGTCGTCGTCGTCTCGGCGCGCATCCCCGAGGCGCTGGACGCGGCGTCGAGGAACCTCGCCGAGCACGCCCGCGCGAACGCGGAGACGGTGTCCATCGCGGACGTGGCCTTCACCCTCGCCACGGGCCGGCAGGGCTTCGAGTACCGCCGCGCCGTGGTGGCCTCCGATGCGGACTCGCTCGTGCGTCAGCTCGTGAAGCCCGCGACGCCGCGCCATGTCGCGGAGCCCGAGGCGGCCCGCGAGCGTCGCGTGGCCTTCGTGTTCCCAGGCCAGGGCGCGCAGCAGCTCGGCATGGGGAGCGAGCTGTACGCCGCCGAGCCTGACTTCCGCGCGACCGTGGATGCGTGTCTCGGCCACCTGGACGCGTCCTTGGCCCCTCAGGTGCGCGCCTTGCTGGGACTGGGCGAAGCGTCCGCCACGCCGCGTCTGGGCGACACCCGGGTCGCGCTGCCCGCGCTGTTCATCGTGGAGATTGCACTGGCGCGGCTGTGGATGACCTGGGGCATCCGCCCTCACGCCGTCGTGGGACACAGCTTCGGTGAGTACGCCGCGGCCTGCATCGCCGGAGTGCTCCCGCTGGAGGATGCCCTGCGGCTGGCGGTGGTTCGCGGCGAACTCATGCAGCGCCTGCCTGAAGGCGCGATGCTGGGCGTGGCGATGCCGGAGGCGCAGCTCCTCCCGCTGCTGTCGGCGAAGGTGAACGTGGCGGCGGTCAATGCGCCGGATCGCTGCGTCGCCTCCGGTCCGGTGGCGGACATCGAGCGACTCCAGGCCGAGCTGAAGCGCCGAGGCGTCGGCGCGGTGCGGATGCCCGCGCCGCATGCGTTCCACTCCGTGGACGTGGAGCCGCTGATGCCGGTGCTCGCGCGCGAGGTGTCCACGATGCGCCGCGCGGATCCGAGCGTCCGCTACGCGTCTGGACTCACCGGCACGTGGAGCCGCGCTGGCGAGCTGAGGACGCCCAACTACTGGGCCGAGCAGATGCGCCAGCCCGTGCGCTTCGCGGACGCGGTGGGCGCGCTGCTCGAAGACGGCTGCAGCATCCTGCTCGAGGTGGGACCGGGCCAGGACCTGACGCCGCTGGTGCGGAGTTGCCTGGGCGAGGACAAGGAGCGCGTGACGGCGCTGGCCTCGGTGCGGCGCGGTGGCGCGACGCCCGAGCACGCGGGGTTGATGACCGCCTTGGGAGACCTGTGGAGCCTGGGGCTGGAGCCGGAGTGGAGCGCTGTCCACGCGCATGAGCAGCGCCGACGGCTGCACCTGCCCACCTACCCGTTCCAGGAGATCCGCTGCTGGGTCGAATCCAAGCCCAGCGTGGTGGCCGCGCTCCCCGTCGCTCCCGTGCGGAGCGCCCCTGTACCGCAAGAAGTGGCAGCGCCCCCGCCTCCCCCGCCTCCCGCGCCACCGCCCGGGCGCGAGGATGCGCCCCGAGGTGACATCGAAGAACGGCTGGCCGCGCTCTGGCGTGAGCGACTGGGCCTGCCGTTCGTGGGACGCGACGACAACTTCCTGGAGATTGGCGGCAACTCGCTGATGGCGGCGCAGCTCCTCAACCAGGTGCGCGAGGCCTTCGGCGTCCAGCTCCCGCTCGCCGCGCTCTTCGAGGCCCCCACCGTGGCGGGCATCGCCGAGCGCCTGGAGCCGCTGCTGCGTCAGGCCCCCGCCGTCACCGAGAGCGTCGAGCTGCCGCTGGTGCCCCTGCCTCGCACGGGCGAGCTGCCGCTGTCGTTCGTCCAGGAGCGCGTGTGGCGACTGGAGCAGCACCGCCCCGGCCTCTCCGCGTACAACATCCCGTTCATCCTCCGACTGGAGGGCGACCTGGACGCGGGGCTGCTGGACCGCAGCCTCCAGGAAGTCGTCCAGCGTCACGAGGCGCTGCGCACGACCTACGACACCGTCGAAGGTCGCCCCGTTCAGCGCTTCCACCCGCACGTCCGCATCCCCATGGACGTGGTGGAGCTGACCGGCACGCCGGAGGAACGTGAAGTCGAGGCGCTCCGGTTGGCGAAGGAGGACTCGGCGCGTCCGTATGATCTCGTCAACGGACCGGTCATCCGCGCCACGTTGTTGCGGCTCGGTGCGCGGCTGCACGTGCTCATCGGCGGCATCCACCACATCGTCTGCGACACGCTGTCCATCGCGCTGTTCGTCCACGAACTCGGGCAGCTCTACGGCGCGTTCCGACAGGGGCGCCCCTCGCCGCTGCCGCCCTTGCCCGTCCAGTACGCGGACTTCGGCGCGTGGCAGCGACGGGAGATCAGCGAAGGCCGTCTGGCCGAACAGGAGCAGTGGTGGCGTCAGCGACTGGCGGGCATGCCGCGCCAGCTCGATGTGCCCACGGATCGCGCTCGGCCTCTCACCAGCCCCCTCACCTCCGTGCGCATGTCGGTGGACTTCCCGCCGGACCTCGCACGCGAGCTGGGGGCCTTCGGCAAGCGCGAAGGCTTCACCTCGTACATGTTGGTCCTGGCGGCGTGGAACACGGTGCTGCATCGCTACAGCGGCCAGACGGACATCATCGTCGGCACGCCGATCGGGAATCGCACCCGCGCGGAGCTGCTCCCGCTGATTGGCTACGTGGCGCACTCCGCCGCGTTCCGCACGGGCTTCGCGGACAACCCGACGTTCCGCGAGCTGCTGGGCCGGGTGAAGCAGGACGTGGCGGACGCGCAGGGACAGCCGGATGTCCCCTTTGAGTACCTCGTGGAGAAGCTCATCCCCGGCAAGGACATTGGCCGGGGCCGCATGACGGACACCGTGTTCGTGTTCCACAGCGGGATTGCCGGAGGAGCAACGGCGCTGGAGCTGACAGGGGTTCGCGGCTCGTTGATCGATCTGCCGGACGCGCCCGTGCAGTGGGGCGCCACCTTGTCTGACCTCACGCTGGTGCTCGCCGAGGAGCCCGGGCGCGTCCACGGCGCCCTGGAGTACGCGACCGAGTTGTTCGATGCCCCCACCGTGAGGCGCCTGGTGGATCACCTCCAGGTCTTGCTGGGGGCAGCCCTCGCGGCCCCGGATACGCGCGTCTCGCGCCTCCCCCTCGCGACGCCCGAGGAGCACCGCTCCTGGCCTCGCCCGGTGCGGCAGGCCGTATCGCCCGTGTTGACCACGCGGCTCGCCGAGCAGCTCGCGCGCAGCCCCGATGCCGTGGCGATGGCGCGGGGCGATGAGTCCTGGACGTGGCGCGCCCTGGCTGGCTGGGCGAAGGGCCTCGCGACGCGACTGCGGACGCTCGGCGTCCGAACGGGAGATCCGGTGGTGCTGTGCCTGCGCGCCACGCCGGAGAAGCTCGCGGCGCAATGGGGCGCGCTGGAGGCTGGCGCGGCGGTGGTGGCCTTGGGCCCGACGGACCTGGGCACGCTCGCCCTGTACGCGCCCGAGGGCTCGGTCTCACCGCTCGTCCTCACGTGGCGAGGCATGGTGACCTCCACGCGGCTGGACCCATCGCGGGTGGTCTTCGTCGAGGAGCTGCGGGACGCATCGCCTCAGTCCTCCGAAGCCACGTCCATCGGCGCCGACTCGCTCGCGTGGATTCTTCCGGCGGGCGCGGGACAGCCCGCGTGGACGCTCGACCATCGCGCCCTGGCCTCGCTGTTCTCCGCACTGGATGGGCGGTTGTCCGCCAGCCCGGGGGCAACGTGGCTCGCGGCCACGGAGTCCTCCGCGGAACAGGCCGACCTGGAATCCCTGTGGGCGTTGTCACGGGGCATGCGCGTGGCGTTCCCCGCGGCTCAGGTCTCGGCCCGGCTCGTGCGGTTGCAGGGTGGCGGGCCTCGCTCGAAGGCGCTGGACTTGAGCCTCCTGTACTTCGCCAACGACGAGGACTCGCTCAGCGGCCCCAAGTACGAACTGCTCATCGAGGGCGCGAAGTTCGCGGACGCCCACGGGTTCTCCGCGGTGTGGACTCCGGAGCGGCACTTCCATTCCTTCGGAGGTCTCTACCCGCAGCCGGCGGTGGTCGCCGCGGCGCTGTCCACCGTCACGCGCAACCTGCGCCTGCGCTCTGGCAGCGTCGTGCTGCCCTTGCATGATCCGCTGCTCGTCGCCGAGCAGTGGTCCGTGGTGGACAACCTGTCCGGCGGCCGCGTGGACATCTCGGTGGCCACGGGCTGGCACGTGCACGACTTCTCGTTCGCCCCGCAGAACTACGAGGACCGCCGCAACATCCTCCTGCGCAACCTGGAGACCGTGCGCGCCTTGTGGCGCGGCGAGCGGATCCGCCGGATGGGAGGCGGAGGCGTCCAGGTGGAGGTCGCACTCAGGCCCCGTCCCGTCCAGCGCGAGCTGCCCGTGTGGCTCACCGCCACGTCGAGCCCCGAGACGTTCCGACTGGCCGGAGAGCTGGGGGCCGGCGTGCTCACGGGCCTGATGGTCCAGCCGCTGGAGGAGCTGCGGCAGAAGGTGGCGCTGTACCGCGAGGCGTGGCGCCGCAACGGACATCCGGGCCGAGGCCACATCACCGTGATGCTCCACACGTTCATCGGCGACGACGAGCAGGAGGTGCTGAAGACGGTCCGCCAGCCGCTGATGAGCTACTTCCGCAGCTCGGCGGAGATCACCGCGTCGCTGCTGGCGGCCCAGGGCTACCAGGGGGAGATCGACAAGGTCTCCGAGGCAGACCTCCACGCCATCCTGGAGCACACCTTCGAGGGACACGCGAAGCAGACGGGCCTCATCGGCACCATCGAGAGCGGCGTGAAGCGCCTGAGCGTGGTGCGCGACGCCGACGTGGATGAGATCGCCTGCCTCATCGACTTCGGTCTGGAGACCCCTGTCGTGCTGGAGGGCCTGCGCCGACTGGCCAAGGTTCGCGAGCAGCTCGAGCGCGAGGAAGCGGCTCACCGCGTCCAGGTCGTGGCGGAGGCGGAGCAAGGCGTGGATGCGCTGTTGGCGCTGGCCCGCGAGTCAGGCGCCACGTTGCTTCACACGTCCGCGCGCCTGGCCCGAACGCTCGCGGAGCTACCCCAGGCGAAGGAGTCGCTGGGCCCCGTGGGCGCGCTCGTCCTGGACAGCGCGTCCTCGGAATTGGCGAGCGCACTGCATCGCGCCGCGGGCGTGGAGGTCCTCCTGGCGGGCGGTCCGCGCGAGGGCGCACTCCTTCCCCGCGCGCCGCATGAGCGAGTGCCCGAGGGACTTCAGCCGTGGATCCTCGACTCGGGCGGACAGCCCGTGCCCGTGGGCGTGGTGGGCGAGCTGGCCTTGACCGGGGCCGGATTGCCTCGCGGACTCTGGCGCGCGGAGGCGGAGGCCACGCGGCGACTCATGCCGCATCCGCTCGATGCCGAGACACGGCTGTACCGCACGGGACGCAGCGCGCGGCTCCGCGCGGATGGTCGGATTGAACCCGTCACGCTGCCCGCGGCCAAGGCTCCGACTCCGACTCCGAAGCCTCGGACCGAGACACCCTCGGCACCCCGAACGGCGCCCGCACCGCGTCCGGCCGCAGTCCCGGGCTCCACCGCCATCCCGCGCGCGCGGAGGGACCGGCCGTTGCCGCTGTCCTTCGCGCAGCAGCGCCTCTGGTACCTGCAGCAGCTCGACCCTTCGAGCGTGGCGTACAACAACGCCTCCAACTTCCGACTCACCGGGGCGCTCGATGTGGCCGCGCTCCAAGCCGCGCTCGATGAACTGGTGAAGCGCCACGAAGTGCTGCGGACGACCTACGCCCTGACCGAGAGCGGCGCCGAGCAGCGCGTCGCTGATACGGGCGGGCTGCCCATGCGCGTGGAAGACGTCCCGGGCGCCACGGCGGAGGAGCGTGAGGAGGCGATGCTGCGTCGCTGCCGCGAACACTCCGCCCTGCCCTTCGACCTCTCCACGGGGCCGGTGGCCCGAGCGCTGCTGTTCCGCCTGGGCGCAGAGCAGCATGTCTTGAGCCTCGTGTTGCACCACGTCGTCTCCGATGCCTGGTGCACGATGGTGCTCGCGCGCGAGCTGACGGTGCTCTACGCGTGCTTCGGCGCGGGGATTCCGTCGCCCCTGCCCCCCCTTCCGATTCAATACGCGGACTACGCCGTCTGGCAGCGGGAGTGGCTGGAAGGAGCGGTGCTGGCCGAGCAGCTGCGCTGGTGGAAGGAGCAGTTGCTGCACGTCCCCGCGCTGGAGCTGCCCACGGATCGGCCGAGGCCCGCCGTGCAGTCCTATGCGGGAACGAGCCTGCGCCTGCAGTGGCCGCGAGAGCTGTCCGAGCCGTTGCTCCAGCTCGGCAGACGTGAGGGCGCCACGTCCTTCATGGTGTTGCTGGCGCTGTTCCAGACCTTGCTCGGGCGCTACTCGGGCCAGGATGACTTCGCGGTGGGCACGCCCATCGCGGGCCGGACGCGCCCCGAGGTCGAGGGGATCATCGGCTGCTTCGTCAACACGCTGGCGTTCCGCTCGCGACTGTCCGGTGCCCCGACCTTCCGCGAGCTGCTCGGTCGGGTGCGCCAGCAAGCGCTGGAGTCCTATTCGCGGCAGGACGCGCCCTTCGAGCGGCTCATGGACATGCTCCAGGTCCCGCGCGATCAGAGCCGCACACCCGTGTTCCAGGTCGTCCTGAACGTCCTCAACACGCCGGAGGCGGATGCGTCGCCGCAGTCGCTGCAGCTCAGCGGCGTGGACGTGTCGACGGATACGTCGAAGTTCGATCTGAGCCTGGAGGTGTGGGAGCACCGCGCGGGCATGTCCTGCCGCTTCGAGTACGCCACGAGCCTGTTCGACGAGAGCACTCTCCAGCGAATGGCAGAGCACCTGTCGCTCCTCGCGCGCGCCGTGGTCGCGTCTCCGGACACGCCGCTCGTTGATCTACCGCTCCTCACGGAGGCAGAGCGGGCGCAGGTGCTGGCGACGTGGAACGACACCGCCGCGGAGTACCCGAGGGACGAGCTGGTGCACCACCTGGTGGAGCAGCAGGTGGCGAAGCGTCCCGAAGCCGTGGCGGTGGAGTCGGAAGGGACGCGACTGACTTACGCGGAGCTGGACGCACAGGCCAACCAACTGGCGCACCAGCTTCGCGCCTGGGGCGTGGGCCCGGAGTCACGGGTGGGCGTGTGCCTGGAGCGCTCGGCCCAACTGGTGGTGACGCTGCTGGGCGTGCTGAAGGCCGGCGG
>JAEMGR010000061.1 GCA_016458225.1 Myxococcaceae bacterium JPH2
ACCCCATCTTCGCCTACGGCCGCGTGCTGAACGCGGATGGCTCTGGCCACCCGGTCGAAGCGATTGCCGTGGACCGCTCGCCGCACAGGTTCGACATCCCCACGGAATCGTGGCCGGTGAACTTCACGCCCTTCTCGTCTGTCTCCGCGAACGACGCCGGCGACTTCACACTGGAAATCCTCAAGGGGGAATCCGACCCCACCCCGGAGACCGTGGACGAGGGATACCGCTTCCGCATGGCCCTCCCCCTGGACGCCACGGGCCAGGGCGCCTTCCTCTCCTTCTCCTTCGATGACGACGTGGAGCTGCCGCCCCTGCAGCCCTGGGTGGCGAACCTGGCGGCGGCGCCCGGCCCGCGCCTCACCTTCGAGCCCGCGCCCCCCAGCCCCACGCGCCCCATCGCCGCCCAGCCGCCGCTCACCATCGACAACGGCACCGGCGGGGAAGACACGCTGGAGCCCTCGGTCCCGCGGCCTAGCGCGTGGCTGAGCAGTGGCGGCGCGACGTTCTGGTACCAGTGGGACGCGCCCTCTCCTTGGGAGCCCAACCCCTACGTGATGGAGGATTTCGCCGCACCGCAAGCGCAGCTTCGAGCCCTGTCCGTGGGCGGTTGGGGCTTCAAGCCGCTGGGCGCCGAGGGCAGCTACGTGAGCTTCCGCATGGAGTGGCGCACGGGCCGGATTCCTCTCGGGGCCGGCGCCCTCCGCCCCATCAGCCGAGGCGCCTCGTGCCAGCCCTCGCCCACGGACGTGTGTCCCTGGACGGACGGAAAGCCAGACGCGGTGAGATTCGATGGGGCGAATTCGGATCCGAGGGGTCCGTCCAGGACCGAGGAGCTCCGGCTCTCACTGGCCGCTCCCGCGCGACTCAAGCGGGCCGTGGTGCGCGCGCTGGATTTCCCCCTGCAGTTCCAGGCCACCGCGAAGGTGCGCCTGGAGGGGAGCGCGGATGGAGAACATTGGAGCCTCCTCCAGGAGGCGCCTGTCGATGCCGTGGAGATCACGCGGCACGTGACCTGGCGCACCTTCGGGACCATCGCCGACTACAGCGCGAAAGACAGCCCTTACGGCGACCCTCCCTTCAATCCCGAAACCGAGCCCCTCTATCTGGATCTCCCCCTGAATGACATTGGGCCCGTGCGTTACGTCCGACTCACCGTGCCGCAACAGACAGAGACCCCCATCAATACATGGGGCATGAGCCGACTGGGGGAGCTGTCTCTGTTTGAGTGAAGCGATGGCCCGGAGGGTGTTGAAACGCAGGTCTGCGCAGACCCTCCTTGAGACTCCGTGGGGAAGATGGGCGGTGCGGAAAATAAATCGACCGGGTCGGTGACAGTTCTCAAACCGAAAGGTGTTGCAGGGGGCGCATGCCCTCTCCCCGCGCCGTCGCACTCCTCCTGCTCGCATCGCTCGCGCTCCCATCGCTCTCGCACGCCCAAGGTGTCCCCTCTGGCACAAGTGCGCCCAAACAGGTCGAGGTGGATGTCCATGCCACGGATGGAGGCACGGGCATCTCCGCGGACGATGCCCAGCGCCTGGGCCTCACACCCACCGGAGGCGAAGCGGTGCTCGTCCCGCCCACCCTCCTGGCCGACTCGCCCGCGGCGTGGCCCGAGGGACTGGAGGGCACTCCGGGCGAGGTGACGCTGGAGCTGCTCGTGGACGAGCAAGGCCACGTCGCCGAGTCGAAGGTCGTTCAAGCTCCGAGCGAGCCGCGCCTCGTCGACGCCGCCGTCGCCGCCGCGCCCGGGCTGCGCTTCACTCCTGCCACCCTGGGAGGCACGCCCGTCTCCGTGCGGCTGCCGTTCGTCTATCGCTTCGAGCCGCCTCGCGTCGTCGAGGTCGCGGTCACCCGCGTCTCCGGCGTGGTGCGCGCGCGCGGCACTCGGCGCCCCCTCGTGGATGCCACGCTCTTCCTCGACGGCAGCGCCACCCCCGCCGCCACCACCGACACGGAAGGCCGCTTCACCCTGGGCACCTCCGCTGGCGCGCATCGCATCGAGGTGCGCGCTCCGGGACACAAGCCCGCCACCTTCGAGGAGACGCTCAGCTCCGGCCAGGTGCTCGAGGTCGTCTATCGCCTCCAGCCGGGCGTGGTGAATCCCTACGAGACCGTGGTCCGCGACGACCGACCGCGCACCGAGGTCACCCGCATCACCCTCCATGAGCAGGAGATTCGCGAGGTGCCCGGCACCATGGGCGACCCCTTCCGCGTGGTGATGTTGATGCCGGGCGTGGGCAGCATCGCCTCCGGCATCAGCTATCCCGTCGTGCGCGGCAGCCAGCCCGCGGCCACGGGCTTCTTCCTCGACGGCGTGCGCGTCCCCATGCTGTACCACTTGCTGCTGGGGCCCGCGGTCATCCACCCGGACTTCCTCGACGCGGTGGACTTCTATCCCGGCTCGCCTCCCGTCCAGTACGGACGCGTGCTCGGCGGCGCGGTGGAGGGACGTCTGTCACGCCCTCGCGAGGACCGACTCCACTTCACGGCCTACGCGGATCTGCTCAACAGCGGCGGCTTCATCGAGTACCCCATCGAGTCCACCGGCACCAGCATCAGCGTGGCCGGTCGCTTCAGCTATACCGCGCTGCTCCTCTCGCTCACCACCCACGCACTCGACCTCAAGGACGCGGAGCTCGTGCACGCGGGCTTCTGGGACTACCAGGCGCGCATCGAGCAGAAGGTCGGCGCGGGGCGCGTGCGCCTGTTCGCGCTGGGCAGCTCGGACAACGTGGGGGTCCGCCCCGAGTGGCTGGCGGACGCCGAGGGCGGCAGTGTCGCGACGCGCTTCCAGCGCGTGGACCTGCGCGGCACGCATCCGCTGGCGGGCGGCGAGGGCGAGCTGGGCCTCACCTTCGGCACGGACGCGGTCGGCCTCGAGGGCGAGCAGACGGTCATGGCCCCGGAGACGCGCGTGCTCTCGCGCGAGAAGGTGGGCGAGTATGGATTGGAGCAGAAGAGCTTCGCGGCGCGCGCCAGTTGGAAGCGCATGCTCTCGGACGACCTGGAGCTGCTCGTGGGCGGCGACGTGGAGCACCGGCGCGCCGCCACGCACATCGACGGCTCCGCGCGGCCTCCTGGCTGGCGGCCCGGTGAAGAGGCGGATCCGCTGAAGAACCCCTCGTCGATCGCGACGTTCGCGGGCGCGTACGCGTCCGTCACCTGGAAGCCCGCCGAGCGCTGGCTGGTGCTGCCGGGCGTGCGCGTGGACACCTATCATCTGGTCCCGGGAATCACGCACACAGCCGTGGAGCCGCGCCTCACCGTGCGGCACGAGCTGACCGACACGCTCACGCTCAAGGGCGGAGCGGGCCTCTTCCACCAACCGCCCACCGTGCTGCTGCACATCCCCGCGATGGACACCGCGGGCCTGCGCTACGGGCTCCAGTCCGGCGCGCAGATGGACGTGGGCGCCGAGTGGAAGGCGACCGAGGGACTGGAGCTGAACGCGGACGTCTTCTACAACCCGCTGTCGCGCACGGTGGAGTTCGACCTGACGGACGTGGCGGAGAACCGCCGCCGCCACGACCTGCTGATGAAGGACCCCGCCGCCAGCGGCTATGCCTACGGCTTCGAGCTGATGGTGCGCCACCCGATGGGCCGCAACTGGTTCGGCTGGGCGTCCTACAGCTTCCTGCAGAGCAAGCGGAACATGCGCATCAGCCGCATCGGCGACAACAACCAGGTGGTGGAGACGGTGGAGGGGACCCTGCCCTTCGCGTTCGAGCAAGCCCACGTCTTCAACGCCGCGCTCAGCTACAAGTTCGGCAACAACTGGACGGTGGGCACGGTGGTCCACTTCAACACCGGCCGCCCCGAGTCCGGCGAAGTCGCCTCGCTCACCCAGCGATTGGTGAGCGCCCCTGTCTCTGGGGAGCCTGACACCTGGGTGCGGCAGGATCGCGACCGCGCCGAGCGACTGCCGCCCTTCTTCCGCGTGGACCTGCGCGTGGCGAAGTCGTGGGCCATGGAAGACTTCAACTTCGAGGCCTACCTGGACATCCTCAATGCCTCCGTCCAGCAGGAGGTCCTCTCCTACGAATACTCGTACCAAACGACGGTACAGGACGAGAAGGAGGTCCTCGCGCCCGTCCGCAGGCCGATCGGAATCCCGGTCATCCTCCCGCTGCTCGGCCTGAAGGCCTCGTACTGACCCACGAACAGACAGAGACGCGCCGAGGCCCGCGACGAGCCCCGGCGCGTCATCAGACGCGAGGGAAGGACTAGAAGGGCACGCCGGGCCAGTTGCCCACGATGGGCTGCGGATAGCCCGTGTCCGCCTTGTCCGTCGCGATGTCGTAGCGAACGAACTCGCGCCCCTTGAAGAAGTACGCCTTGGTGTTGTCGTAGTTCACGACGTACTCGATGCCGCTGGTCCACACGCCCGGCCAGTGGCCCGAGATGGGCTGCGGATAGCCCGCGTCCACCTGGTCCGTCGCGACGTCGTAGCGCAGGTACTCAGCGCCGCGGAAGAAGTAGACCTTGCCGTTGTTCCAGCGCACCACCGCGTCCACGTTCGTCCAGGTCGCCGGCCAGCCCGGCCACGCCCCCGCGATGGGCTGCGGATAGCCCGCGTCCACCTTGTCCGTCGCGATGTCGTAGCGCAGGTACTGGTTGCCTCGGAAGAAGTACGCCTTGCTGGTGTTCCAGCGCACCGTCGCGTCCACGTCCGTCCAGCTCGCGGGCCAGTTTCCCCAGCCCGCGGAGGTGGTGGCGGGGAAGCCGTTGTCCACCTTGTTGGTGGCGATGTCGAAGCGCGTGTAGGTGCCCGCGTTGAAGAAGTAGAGCTTGCCGTTGCCCCAGTCCACCGCGTCCTTCTTCGTCGTCGCGTACGTGGGCGAGCCGTAGAACTGGCGCGCCCCCGCGATGTCCCCCGCGCTCAGGTTGCCCGCGTTGTTCCAGCTCGGGTTGCAGTAATTCATGATGGAGGACGCGTCCCACGGCCCCACCAGGATGTCGCCGTTGCTGCCCTGCGGCGCGTCCAAGCAGGTGGCGGGCTTGTCCGGACGGTTCTGCTCATGGGCGAAGCCCAGCGCGTGCCCGAACTCGTGCGGGGCGATGGCGCGCACGCAGAACTCCACCGTCGTCTTGCAGCTGGTGCTCCAGTTGTTGAACGTGGAGTTGAGCACCATGCCGCTCGTCACGCCGTTGAGCCCGTTGCCCAGGCCCACCGTGTGCGGCCCCGTGTCCGAGTCGAGGATGTGGATTCCGCTGGCGCCCGCCACGCAGGTGCCCCAGCCCGTGAAGTCCACGTCCGTCACCGTCTCCCAGGTCTTCTCCACCTGGTCCTTCACCCAGCCGCGCGCCGCCGCGTTCGCCGCCGTGGGGTTCTCCCAGCACACCGGGATGCTCAACGTCTTCCAAATCCTCGTCGAGGCGGCGTACAGCTCCTGGCCCTCGACTCGCACCTCGGAGGACACCCCCGGAGGACTCGCCCCCAGCTCGCCCTCCGCACCGCAACCACTCATCCCCAGGCCCAGGGCGCTCAGGGACACCGTGAACAGGGACCACCGTCGCAGCTTCCGCATGCTCCGCTCCTCGCGCATTGCCGTCGTTTCGTGACAGGAATCAGCCTGGCGGCAATCTCAAATCCAGAGCCGTCAATGCCGACTTCGCAGAAATAGCGGAACTGCCTGATAGAACAAGGGCGCCCCGGGTGGGTGCCACACCCGGGGCGGACGCATCCGGCTAGTAGCAGGCGGAGCGGTAGCTGGTCATGTAAATGGTCTGCACGCCCCAGGAGCGGACGTTGCCATTGCAGTCGTACCACCAGCCGCCCACATGCTGGGTCATGGTGGCATCGGAGTAGTACTCGCGGCTCTCCTGCTCCATGCCGGTGCCGGGGTCATCCGCCCGCGCATCCGTGGCCACGAAGAAGCCCGCGGTAGCTCCCAGGAACGTGGCGACCGCAGTGAACAGCAGGGAGCGACGAAGGGGACGAACGCGCATGCTGAATCTCCGGAAGTGTGGTGAAAGCATCC
The DNA here is from genome assembly GCA_016458225.1 of Myxococcaceae bacterium JPH2. NCBI lineage: Bacteria > Pseudomonadati > Myxococcota > Myxococcia > Myxococcales > Myxococcaceae > Myxococcaceae bacterium JPH2. The sequence goes on from JAEMGR010000061.1 coordinate 5,985, forward strand.
CCATCTGGGGACCTCGTAATCCTGGATAGTCTTCACCATCACGTCAAACGGCGCTTGGGCTGTCTACCTGGGAACGCTGGCCTCCATCCACTGGGCAGGACTTCGACAACATCCTGAAACTCCTGCGATTTATGCCTTTCCCGCGAGCCGACGGGTTCGAATAAATCAAGAAATAAAGGCGACTCCGTTCTGTCCGGAGAGCGGTGACAGCGGCCAACCGCCGGAGCGAGGGACGGGATGATCACGCTGACCTGGCCCCTGGGGCAGCTCTTCAAGACGCTGGCCTCGTTTCTGGGCGTGCTGGTGAGGCAGGTGCTCTACATCACCCCGCTGTTCTGGTTCCTGGAGCTGTCGGAGAACGTGGCGTGGCGGTGGATGAACGGGACCTGGGGCTGGGTGTACCCGGAGTCACCCTACGAGTGGTTCTCGTTCAACAGCCTGTTCCTGTGGGCCGCGGCCGTGACGATGCTGTGGGCGCTGCACCACTTCTGGTTCTATCCGCGGCGCGTGAAGCTGTGGCAGCGGCTCATCACCAGCACGGTGATTGGCTGGATGGGCGAGTGGTTTGCCGGCTTCATCGCCGCCGAGGTGTTCCACCACCCGCTGCAAATCTGGCCCAACTCCCAGCTCGTCTACGTGAGCTTCAGCGCCCTGTTCTTCTGGCTGAGCAACACCATCCTGTACCACCTGCTCACCCTGAACGTGGTGGAGCTGTCGCCCGCGTACGACCTGCACCTGGACGAGCAGGCCGCCTGAGCCTCCCGCTCAAGCGCCCGGCGCGTCCAGGGGCAGCTTGAGGCGCGCTCGGCAGCCTCGGCCATCCGGTCGGTTCTCCAGGCGCAGGCTGCCGCCATGCGCCTCGGCGATCTGCCGGCTCAACGCCAGCCCGATGCCGTTGCCCTGCGGCTTGGTGGTGAAGAACGGCACGAAGAGGTTGCCGGTGTCCGCCAACCCCGGCCCTTCGTCCTCCACCCAGACCTCCACCGAGCCGGGGGCGTGGACGCCCCACGAAACCCAGACACCGTTGCCCTTCTCTGGCTCGGACTGCACGGCGTCCACCGCGTTGCGGACCAGGTTGATGAGGAGCTGCTCCAGCTGGTCTTCGTCGCCGCGCACCACCAGCACCGGGCCCGCGCGCACCGACACCAGCGAGCGCTGCTCCAGCGCCACCACGCGGCGCACCCAGGGCTCCAATGACACATCACGGAGCACCGGAGGCGGCAGCTTCGCCAGCCGCGCATAGGCAGACATGAAGCGCGCGAGCGACTCCGAGCGCCGGGCGATGATGCCCAGCCCCGAGCGCATGTCGTCCTCCCAATCCGAGGCGCGCGGCCCGGGAGACAAGAGCCCGCGCAGCGAGTCCGCGATGGACTGGATGGGCGCCAGGGAGTTGTTGATTTCGTGGCTCAGCACGCGCACCAGGCGGCGCCACGCCTCGCGCTCCTGCTCCCGCAAAGCCAATCGCAGGTCCGCCACCACCACGAGCTGATGCGGCAGGCCACCCTGACGGAACGAGCCCCGCCGCAGCTCGTAGGGGCCGCCCTCCTCCGAGAAGCCACGCGTCAACCGACGCGGCGCGGGCCCCTCCAGCAGATCCGCCAGCCCCAAGGCTCCAGCGCCCTTGCCCACGAGCTGGGCGCGCGAGTGGCCCAAGAGCTTCTCACCCGCCCGGTTCACCAGCCGCAGCGTGCCCGCCACGTCGAAGGCGAGCACCCCGACGTCGATCTCCTCCATCACCTGCTCGAGGAGCGCGCCCGCCTCCATCGCGCCCAGCCGCTGCTCGCGCAGCGTGTCGCCCAGCGCGTTCACCTCCAGCAGCACCTCGCCGAGCGCGTCACCGCCGCGGGCGCCTCGGCCGCGCACCGAGTAGTCCCCCTCGCGCAGCGCGGCCAGCAGGTTGGCCAGCGAGTGCAGCGGACGGACGATGCGCTCGCGCAACGCCAACCCACCGCCGGCATAGAACCCCAGGATGAGCGCGGAGAGGGTCCACTGGACCTTCGCGCTCAGCGCACCGGCCCACACCAGCACGAACGCCACGACCACCGCGGGCAGGCCCGCCAGGAGCGCCAGCCCCAGCACCTGCACGTCGTGCGGTGGCGGCGCTCGCTGTGGCTTCACCGAGCGCCCTTGATTCCGTAGTACTGGAGCCGGCGGTACAGCGCGCTGCGCGACAAGCCCAACCCCTTGGCCGCGTCACTCACGTTGCCCTCATGCCGCGCCAGGGCGCGCTCGATGAGGTAGCGCTCCACCTCCTCCAACGTCATCTCCTCCAGCCGCGACGTGCCGCCGTTGTTGCCCCCGCGCTTGAGCAGCAGGTCCTCGGCGAGCACCTCATCGCCCGTGGCCATCAGCAGCGAGCGCTCCACCGCGTGCTCCAGCTCGCGCACGTTGCCGGGCCACGGATAGGCCAGCAGGGCCTCTAGCGCGCTCGGGGCGAGCCGCATCTGGGGACGGCCGTACCGCTTGCCGTGCTCGCCCAGGAAGTGCGAGGCCAACAGCGGGATGTCCTCGCGCCGCTCGCGCAGCGGGGGCAACTGCACCTCCACCGTGTTGAGCCGGTAGAGCAGGTCCTCGCGGAAGCGGCCCTCGGCCACCGCCTTCGCCAGGTCCACGTTGGTGGCGCTCACCACGCGCACGTCCACCCGGCGCGTCTTGGAGGAGCCCACCGGGTGCAGCTCACCCGTCTGGAGCACGCGCAGGAGCTTCGCCTGCTGCGTGAGCGGCATGTTGCCAATCTCATCCAGGAACAGCGTGCCGCCGTCCGCCAGCTCGAAGCAGCCGATGCGGTCCGCCTTCGCGTCCGTGAACGCGCCCTTCACGTGGCCGAACAGCTCGCTCTCGAAGACGCCCTCGGACAGGCCGCCCGAGTTCACCGCCACGAACGCCCGGTCCTTGCGCGTGCTGGCCGCGTGCATCAGCCGCGCGACGACCTCCTTGCCCGTGCCGTGCTCGCCGGTGACGAGCACGTTCGCGCCCGAGGGCGCCACGCGCTCGATGAGGCGGCGCACCGGCTGCATCGAGCGGGACTCGCCCACCATGGAGGGCAGTCCGCCCTGGCCGCGGCGCAGGTGCTGGTTCTCCTCTTCCAAGCGGCGGCTGCGCTTGAGCGCCTGCCCCAGCTCCAGTTGGGTGCGCAGCGTGGCGAGCAGCCGCGTGTTGTCCCACGGCTTCTGCACGTAGTCGCGCGCGCCGGCGCGCATGGCCTCCACCGCGCCCTCCACGCTTCCCCACGCCGTCATCACCACGATGGGCAGCGACGCATCCATCCCACGCAGGCGCGAGAGCAGGTCCAGGCCCTCGCGACCGGACGTCGTGTCACGCGCGTAGTTGAGGTCCATCAACACCAGGTCGACGTCCTCGGCGTCCAGCGTGGCGAGGACGCCCGCGGGCGACTGCGCGGTGACGATGGAGTAGCCATCGCGCTTGAGCAGCAGTCGGAGCGCGTCCAGCACGTCCGCCTGATCATCCGCGAGCAGGATGCGAGCGGCCCGCGAGGCGGCCACGGGTTCCGGTGAGACAGCGGGGGCAGCAGAGGTGGACTCGAACACGGGGGTCACCAACGGATGGGGAGAGAATGTGCCAGAAAGCAGGGTGGCTCGGGGATCGCCGTTCCCTGGGTCGCCCAATCGCCCAGGGAGCAGGCGACTCAAGGGGCCGGAGTGGACTGCATCCAGCCATCCGCGAGCCGGACGATGCGGTGGCCATAGGCGGCGTTGGCGTCCGAGTGCGTCACCTGGACCACCGTGGTGCCCGCCCGGTTGAGCTCCTGGAAGACCTCCATGATCTGCTTCGCCTGCCCGGAGTGAAGGTTGCCGGTGGGCTCGTCCGCGAGGAGGACCTTGGGGTTGGAGATGAGCGCGCGGGCCACCCCCACGAGCTGCTGCTGACCGCCCGAGAGCTGCGAGGGGAACAGGTCCTTCTTCCCCACGAGTTGGAAGCGGTCGAGCATGTCGCCCACCAGCGCCTCGCGCTCGGCGCGCTTGAGGTCGCGGTAGGACAGGGGAACCTCCAGGTTCTCCGCCACCGTGAGGGTGTCCAGCAGGTGGTACTGCTGGAAGACGAAGCCGATGGTGCGCCGCGCCAGCTCCGCCCGCTCCTTGGTCTTGAGCGAGTGCACGGCCTTGCCATCCAGCCAGTACTCACCGGTCCACTCGGCGTCGAGCAGGCCCAGGATGGACAGCAGCGTGGACTTGCCCGCGCCCGAGGGGCCCATGAGGGTGACGAACTCACCGGGCTGGATGTCCAGGTGGATGCGGCGCAGCACCCAGCTGCGGCCTCCCGCCAGGGGATAGGACTTCTCCACATCACGCAGCCGCATGAGGGGTTCGGACATGATGCTCACTCCGCGCGCAGCGCGATGATGGGGTCCACCTGCGTCGCCCGACGCGCGGGCAACCAGGTCGCGAGGAACGCCACGCCGCTCAACAGCGCCGCCACGCCCACGAACGTCCACGGGTCATACGCCGTCACCCCGTACAGCATCGACCCCAGCAGCCGCGCCAGGCCCAGCGACAGCATCAGCCCCAG
>JAEMGR010000062.1 GCA_016458225.1 Myxococcaceae bacterium JPH2
GGAACGCCACGCCGCTCAACAGCGCCGCCACGCCCACGAACGTCCACGGGTCATACGCCGTCACCCCGTACAGCATCGACCCCAGCAGCCGCGCCAGGCCCAGCGACAGCATCAGCCCCAGGCCCACGCCCAGCGCCGCCAGCTTCATCCCCTGGCCCAGCACCAGCCTCAGCACATCGCCCTGCTCCGCGCCCAGCGCCATTCGGATCCCCATCTCGCGCGTCCGCAGCGCCACCGCGTACGCAATCACTCCGGAAATTCCCAACGCCGCGAGCACCAGGGAAACTCCCGCAAAAAGCCCCATCAGCAGCGCCGACAGCCGCCGCGAGCCGATCGACTCATCCACCAGCCGCGACAGCGGGCTCACCGAGAACATCGGCACGTCCCGGTCCACCGCGCGCAGCTCCGCCTCCACGCTCGCGCGCACCGACTCCTCGATGCCCGACTTCGCGCGCACCACCAGGCCCATGCGCGACGCGGGAAGCTGCGCCATGGACCAATAGGCGGCCGGCCGCGCGGGCTGGCTCAGGTTCCACTCGCGCAGGTCCTCCACGATGCCCACCACCGTGGTCCATTGGGTGTCCGAGCCGTGCAGCTTCAGGCGATGGCCCAGCGCGTCCCCGTTCGGCCAGTACGTATCCGCGAAGGTCTTGTTGATGACCACCGCCCACGGCGCGTCCGGACCATCCGAGGGCTGGAGCATCCGGCCCGCGCGCAGCTTCACGCGCAACGTGCGCAGGTAGTCGGGCGACACCGTGCGGTACTCCACCGCGGGCAGGTGCTCGTTGGGGTCATCCTTGCGGCCCTCGACGTCGAAGCTCCGGTCCGAGCGCCCGCCCAGCGGCAGGATGCTGGTGAGCCCCGCCGACTCCACCCCGGGCAGCGCCTGCACCCGCTCCAGCAGCTCCCGATGGAAGGCCACCCGGCGCGCGGGCTCCGTATAGCGCGTGGCCGGCAGGAACACGCGACCGGTGAGCACGCCCTCGGGCGTGAAGCCCACGTCCACCGAGCGCAGCGCCATGAAGCTCTTCGCGAACAGGCC
>JAEMGR010000063.1 GCA_016458225.1 Myxococcaceae bacterium JPH2
GGAGGTCCTCTCGAGGGTAGTCGGCCTGCGTCTGGTTCCACGCCACGAGGAGCTGGTGGCGCTCGTAGTGAGGCAGCAGCGGGAGCTGCGTGAGCTGTGCGTCGGGCTGGGCGACGATGCCATCGAGGAGGATGCGCAGGTGCTCCGCCATCCTCGCGATGGTGGGCTGCTCGAAGAGGTCGGTGCTGTACTCCAGCGTTCCGACGAGGCCGCGCGGTGACTCCTGGAGCGCCAGCGTGAGGTCGAACTTCGCGGAGTAACCGTCGAGCGGCAGGGGCTGGAACGAGAGCCCGGGCATGCGCAGCGACTCGGCGGGCGCGTTCTGCAGCGCGAACATGACCTGGAAGAGCGGGCTGCGGCTCAGGTCACGCGCGGGCTGAAGGACCTCGACGAGCTTCTCGAACGGGACGTGCTGGTGATCGTAGGCCGAGAGGGTGGTGGTCCGCACCTGCGCGAGCAGCTCGCGGAAGGTCATCTCGGGCGTCATGCGCGCGCGCAAGACGAGCGTGTTGACGAAGAAGCCGATGAGGCCCTCCGTCTCCGCGTGCGTGCGGCCGGCGATGGGCGAACCCACCGAGATGTCATCCTGCGCGGCGTAGCGCGAGAGCAGGACCTGGAACGCGGCCAGCAACAGCATGAAGGGCGTGGCGCCCTCGCGCTGGGCCAGGGCCTTGAGCGACTCGGTCAGCTCCGGGGAGAGCGTGAGCGAGACATCGCCACCGCGGTGCGACTGCACGGGCGGACGGGCCTTGTCGGTGGGCAGCTCCAGCGCGGGCGGTGCACCCGAGAGCTGCTGCCGCCAGTAGCCGAGCTGGGCCTCGAGGGCCTCACCCTGGAGCCACTGTCGCTGCCAGGCCGCGAAGTCCGCGTACTGCACGGGCAGCGGCGCGAGCCGGGACTCGGTGCCCGTGCTGAACGCCGCGTACAGGGACGCCAGCTCCTGCACGAGCACGCCCATGGACCAGCCGTCCGAGACGATGTGGTGCATCGTCACGAGCAGCAGGTGCTCTTGCGTGTCCAGGCGCACGAGTGACGTGCGCAGCAGCGGGCCGTGGGTAAGGTCGAACGGACGACGCGCCTCGCTCGCGACCAACCCGCGTGCCTGCGCTTCGCGCTGTTCCGAGGGCACGGCGGACAGGTCGGTGACGGGAAGCGGCCACGCGCTCGCGGCGTGGATGCGCTGCGCGGGCTGACCGCCCTGCTCGGTGAACGTGGTGCGCAGGGCCTCGTGCCGCAGGACGAGGGCCTCGAAGGCCCGACGCAGGGACTCGATGTCCAAGGTGCCGCGCAGGCGCAGGCCGGCGGGCAGGTTGTAGGACGCGCTGCCGGGCTCGAGCTGATCCAACAGCCACAGGCGCTGCTGCGCGAACGACAGCGGCATGGACTCCGCGCGCGGGACGGGGACGAGCGGAGGCGCCTGCACGCGCGCGGTCCGGTCTCCATCGAGGCGCGCCGCGAGCGCGGCCACCGTGGGCGCCTCGAAGAGGGCCCGCAGCGGCAGTTCGGCGCGGAAGGCCGCGCGCACGCGCGAGACGAGCTGCGTGGCCAGGAGCGAGTGGCCACCCAGCGCGAAGAAGTCGTCGTGGATGCCCACGCGCTCCAGACGCAGGACCTGCGCGAAGAGCGCGGCGAGCTTCTCCTCGGAGGGCGTGCTGGGCGCGACGTAGGTGGACGCGGGCTGGCTGACGTCTGGCGCGGGGAGCGCCTTGCGGTCCAGCTTGCCGTTCGTGTTGAGGGGCAGGGCCTCCAGCGTGACGAATGCCGAGGGCACCATGTACTCGGGCAGGTGGTCCTTGAGGTGGGCACGCAGCGTGGCCGTGTCCACCGTCTGGCCATCCTCGGCCACCACGTACGCGACGAGGCGCTTGTCTCCGGGCACGTCCTCGCGGGCGAGCACCACGGCCTCATGCACGGCGGGGTGCGTGAGCAGCGTGGCCTCGACCTCGCCCAGTTCGATGCGGAAGCCACGCACCTTCACCTGGAAGTCGATGCGGCCCTGGTACTCCAGCGTGCCGTCGGTGTGCCAGCGGACGCGGTCTCCCGTGCGGTACATGCGGGCGCCCGGCGTCGCGGTGAAGGCGTCCGGCATGAAGCGGTCGGCCGTCAGGTCGGGCCGGCCCAGGTAGCCTCGGGCGAGGCCCTCGCCGCCGATGAACAGCTCTCCGGCCACGCCCACGGGCACGGGCTGGAAGTGTGCATCCAGCACGTAGGCCCGCACGTTGGGCAGCGGCCGTCCGATGGTGGGCGCGTCCGAGGAATCGAACGCGCACGCGGTGGCGTCCACCGTGCACTCGGTGGGGCCGTAGACGTTGAACACGCGCATGCGCGTGTTCGCTCCGAGGTGGCGCCACGTGGTGGTGTCCACCGCCTCGCCGCCGACGAGGACGCGGCGCGGGACGTTCGTCTGCTCCAGCAGGCCTTCGTCCACCAGCAGGCGCAGGTGCGCAGGCGAGCAGTCCAGCACGTCCAGCGCGTCCTTCCCGATGCGCCGCACGAGTTCACGCACGTCGCCGCGCGCCTCCTCGGGGACGATGCACAGGGCGTGGCCGTCGAGCACCTGGATGAGCTGCTTGACGGACGCGTCGAACGACAGCGGCGCGTTGACGCTCACGCGCTCCGCGACGCGGGCCTCCGCGTGAACGGTGCGGGCCAGCGCCAGTCGCAGGTTCAGCACCGAGCGGTGCTGGATCATCACGCCCTTGGGGCGACCCGTGCTGCCCGACGTGTAGATGACGTACGCGAGGTTCTCCGGTGAGACGGGAACCGCGGGCGCAGCGGTCGGCCGCGTGGCGTACGTGTCCTCTTCGTCCAGGCAGACATCCTGGGCCGCGTGCGGCGGCAGCGCGGCGACCAAGCGGCGCTGGGTGAGGACCACGGGGGTGCCGGTGTCCTGGAGGACGTGGGCCAGCCACTCCTTCGGGTAGCTGGGGTCGATGGGCACGTAGCCGCCGCCGGCCTTGAGCGTGCCGAGGATGCCCACGAGCGCCTCCACCGAGCGCTCCACGCAGAGCACCACGCGCACGTCGGGTCCGACGCCCAGCTCACGCAGGCGGTGCGCGAGCTGATTGGCCTTCGCATCCAGCTCGCGGAAGCTCAGGCGGTCCTCGCGGCACAGCACCGCGAGCGCGTCGGGCGTGCGCGCGGCCTGCTCGGCGAACGCGTGGTGGATGAGGGTGTCACGCGGGTAGTCGGCGCGCGTGTCGTTCCAGTCACCCAGGAGCTGACGGCGCTCGGGGGCGGTGAGGATCGGCAGCGAGGACAGCGAGGCGTCGGGCCGGGCCACGATGGCCTCGAGCAGGACGCTCAGGTGTCCGGCCATCCGCTGCAGCGTGGCCGCATCGAACAGGTCGGTGTTGTACTCGAACGTGCCGGCGAAGCCGTCCCGCGTCTCCTGGAGCGCGAGCGTGAGGTCGAACTTCGAGGTCTGCGATTCCTGGCTGAGCGCCTGGAACGAGAGCCCCGGCATGCGCAGGGCCTCGGTGGGCGTGTTCTGCAGCGTGAACATCACCTGGAAGAGCGCGCTGCGGCTCAGGTCGCGAACGGGCTGGAGCACCTCGACGAGGCGCTCGAAGGGCAGGTGCTGGTGCTCGTAGGCGGCGAGCGTGGTGGTGCGCACCTGCGCGAGCAGCTCGCGGAAGGACTCGTTCGGTCGCACCTGGGCGCGCAGCACCAGCGTGTTGACGAAGAAGCCGATGAGGCCCTCCGTCTCCCCGTGGGTGCGGCCGGCGATGGGCGTGCCGACGCTGATGTCGTCCTGGCCGGAGTAGCGCGCGAGCTGGAGGTGGAAGGCCGCCAGCAGCAGCATGAACGGCGTGGCGCCCTCGCGCTGCGCCAGGGACTTGAGGGACTCGGACAGGGCGAGCGGCAGTTGCACGGAGACGGCCGCGCCCCGGTGCGTCTGCACGGGCGGACGCGGGCGGTCCGTGGGCAGCTCCAGCACGGACGGCGCGCCGGAGAGCTGCTGCTTCCAGTAGGAGAGCTGCGTGTCGAGCGCCTCGCCCTGGAGCCACTGGCGCTGCCACGACGCGAAGTCCGCGTACTGCACCGCCATGGGCGTCCACTGGGGCTCGGCGCCTCGCGTGAAGGCCGCGTAGGCCGCGGCGAGTTCACGGACGAGCACGCCCATGGACCAGCCGTCGGAGACGATGTGGTGCATCGTCACGAGCAGCAGGTGCTCCTGGGGCGCCAGGCGCACGAGGGCCGTGCGCAGCAGCGGGCCCTCCGCGAGCTGGAACGACGTCTGGGCCTCGCGCGTGGCGTGGCGCAGGGCCTCGGCCTCGCGCTCGGACTCAGGGAGCGCGGAGAGGTCCGTGACGGCCAGCGCCCAGGCGCCCGCGGGATGGATGACCTGGGTGGGCTCGCCCTCCTGCTCCACGAAGGTGGTGCGCAGCGACTCGTGTCGCTGGACGAGCGCCTCGAAGGCGCGGCGCAGGGCCTCGACCTCGACCGCTCCCGTCAGCCGCAGCGCGGTGGGGATGTTGTACGAGGCGTCGCCCGGGGTGAGCTGATCCAACAGCCACAGGCGCTGCTGCGCGAACGACAGCGGCAGGGCGCCGTCGCGCGGCACGGCGCGCAGGGGTGGGGCCTGGACGCGGCTGCCCGGCGTCGCGTCCAGCTTCAGCGCGAGCGTGGCGACGGTGGGGGCCTCGAAGAGGACGCGCAGCGCCATCTCCACGGAGAAGACGGAGCGCACGCGCGAGACGAGCTGCGTGGCCAGGAGCGAGTGGCCGCCCAGCGCGAAGAAGTCGTCGTGGATGCCCACGCGCTCCACGCGGAGCACCTCGGCGAAGACCGCGGCGAGCTTCTCCTCGGTCGGCGTGCGCGGCGCGACGTAGGCGGACGCGGTCAGCGAGGCGTCTGGCGCGGGCAGGGCCTTGCGGTCGAGCTTGCCGTTGGCGGTGACAGGCAGCGCCTCCAGGACGACGAAGGCGGAGGGCACCATGTACTCGGGCAGCTGCTGCTGGAGGTGCGCGCGCAGCGTCTCCACTTCAATCGTCTGGTTCGCGCGCGGCGCCACGTAAGCGACGAGCCGCTTGTCGCCGGGCACGTCCTCGCGGGCGAGCACGACGGTCTCATGCACCGACGGGTGCGAGAGCAGCGTGGCCTCAATCTCTCCCAGCTCGATGCGGAAGCCGCGCACCTTCACCTGGAAGTCGAGGCGCTGCAGGTAGTCGAGCTGGCCGTCCGTGCGCCAACGCACCTGGTCGCCCGTGCGGTAGAGGCGAGCGCCCGGCGCGGAGGCGAACGGGTGCGGCACGAAGCGCTCCGCGGTGAGCGCGGGCTGACCGAGGTAACCCCAGGCGAGGCCCTCGCTGTCGAGGAACAGCTCGCCGGGGACGCCCACGGGCACCAGGTGCAGGTTCGCGTCGAGGACGTACGCGCGCGTGTTGGCGATGGGCCGGCCAATGGGCGGACGTCCGCCCTCGGAGGAGCCAGCGGCGACGGGCGTGGCCGTCGCGACGACGGTGCTCTCCGTGGGGCCGTAGTGGTTGTAGAGCGTGGTGGAGACGGAGGCGGGCGGCGCGTGGTGGAGCGCGTCACCTCCGGTCAGCAGGGCACGCAGCGCGATGCGCGCGGGCCACGGCTCACGCAGCACGGCCTCCGCCAGCGGCGTGGGCATGAAGCTGACGGTGATGGCCTCGTCGGCGATCCATCCCAACAGCCGCGACGGGTCGGCGCGCACGGGCTCGGGGGGCACGCGGAGGCTGCCGCCCGAGGCGAGCGGGGGCCAGATCTCCCACGTGGAGGCGTCGAACGCGACGCCGGCCGTGAGCGCGGTGCGGTCCTCGGCGCCCAGCGCGTAGGTGCGCTGGTGCCACGACACCAGGTTCATCAGGCCGCGGTGGTGCACGGCCACGCCCTTGGGACGGCCCGTGCTGCCCGAGGTGTAGATGACGTAGGCGAGGTCCTCCGCGCCCACGACGTCGCGCACACGAGGGGCGGCGGGCAGCTCCGCGTCCACGCGCACGACGCGCGCGGCGAGCGGAGGCACGGAGGCCAGCAGGTGCTCCTGGGTGAGCAGCACCGTGGCGCCGCTGTCCTCGACCATGAAGGCCAGGCGCTCCGGCGGCGACGACGGCGCGATGGGCACGTAGGCGCCCCCGGCCTTGTGGATGGCGAGCAGGCCGGTGATCAGCTCCACGGAGCGCTCGGCGCAGATGGCCACGCGCGCGCCCCGGGTGACGCCCAGCTCGCGCAGGTGCGCCGCGAGGCGGTTGGCGGCCTCGTCGAGCGCGGCGTACGTGAGGGACTTCTCCCCCGCGTGGATGGCCAGGGCCTGGGGCGCGCGACGCGCCTGCGCCGCGACCACCTGGTGGATGGCGACGTTCGAGGCGAAGTCGACGCGGGTGTCGTTCCACGCCACGAGGAGCTGGTCGCGCTCGGACGCGGTCAGCAGGGGCAGCTCGGCCACGGCCGTGTCGGGCTGCTGCGCGATGGCCTCCAGCAGCACGCCCAGGTGACCCACCATGCGCTGCATGGTCGCGGCGTCGAAGAGCTGGGTGCTGTACTCGAGGTTGCCCGTGAAGCCGCGCGGCGACTCATCCAGGGACAGGGTGAGGTCGAACTTGGCGGAGTTGCCCTCCAGCGGGAACGCCTGGAAGGACACGCCCTGCACGCGCAGCGCCTCGGCCGGCGCGTTCTGGAGGACGAAGACGACCTGGAACAGCGGGCTGCGGCTCAGGTCGCGGACGGGCTGGAGCACCTCGACGAGCTTCTCGAACGGGAGGTGCTGGTGCTCGTGCGCGGCGAGCGACGTGGTGCGCACCTGCGCGAGCAGCTCGCGGAAGCTGGCCCGCGGATTCACGCGCGCACGCAGGACGAGCGTGTTGACGAAGAATCCGATGAGGCCCTCCGTCTCCTCGTGGGTGCGGCCCGCGATGGGCGAGCCGACGTTGACGTCGTCCTGGCCGGAGTAGCGCGCCATGAGCAACTGGAACGCGGCCAGCAGCAGCATGAACGGCGTGGCGCCCTCGCGCTGCGCGAGGACCTTGAGGGACTCGGCGAGCGCGGGAGGAACCTGCACGGGGACGGTGGCGCCCCGGTGCGACTGGACGGGCGGGCGCGGACGGTCCGTGGGCAGCTCCAGCGCGGACGACGCGCCGGAGAGCTGCTGCTTCCAGTAGCTGAGCTGCGCGTCGAGCGCCTCGCCCTGGAGCCACTGGCGCTGCCATGCGGCGAAGTCCGCGTACTGCACCGGCAGCGCGGGGAGCCGGGGCTCACGGCCGGCGCTGAAGGCCGAGTAGCTGGCGGCGAGGTCGCGCACGAGCACGCCCATGGACCAGCCGTCGGAGACGATGTGGTGCATCGTCACGACGAGGACGTGGGACTCGTCGGCGAGCCGCAGCAACACGGTGCGCAGCA
>JAEMGR010000064.1 GCA_016458225.1 Myxococcaceae bacterium JPH2
CTGGCGGCGAGGTCGCGCACGAGCACGCCCATGGACCAGCCGTCGGAGACGATGTGGTGCATCGTCACGACGAGGACGTGGGACTCGTCGGCGAGCCGCAGCAACACGGTGCGCAGCAGCGGGCCGGTCACGAGGTCGAACGGGCGGCGGGCCTCGTCGAGGACGCGCTGGCGCGCCTGGTCCTCGCGCTCCGACTCGGGGCGCGAGCGCAGGTCCACGAGGTTCAGCTCCCAACGCGAGGGCGAGTGGATCCGCTGGAACGGCTGGCCCTGCTCCTCGGCGAAGGTGGTGCGCAGCGCCTCGTGTCGCAGCACGAGGAACTCGAAGGCGCGGCGCAGGGCCTCGGCGTCCACCGGGCCCAGCAGGCGCAGCGCGACGGGGAGGTTGTAGGACGCGTCTCCGGGCGAGAGCTGATCCAGGAACCACAAGCGCTGCTGCGCGAACGACAGCCGCGGCGGCCCTTCGTGGACCGCCTTCTTGAGCGGCGGGCGGCTGGCCCCGGCCTTGGCGACCTGGAGTCGCTCGGCGATGGCGGCCACGGTGGGCGCCTCGAAGAGCGCGCGCAGCGGCAGCTCCACGCCGAACGTCGCGCGGATGCGCGCCACGAGCTGCGTGGCCAGGAGCGAGTGGCCTCCCAGCTCGAAGAAGTTCTCGCGGCGGCCCACGGCCGGCACCCGGAGGATCTCCCGCCACTGCTCGGCGAGCTGCTCCTCCAGCGGGGTGATGGGGGCCTCGTAGGGCTGCGAGGAGCGGATCTGCGACGCCTCGGGCGCGGGCAGGGCCCGGCGATCCACCTTGCCGTTGGAGGTGAGCGGCAGGACCTCCAGGGCCACGTAGGCCGCAGGCACCATGTACTCCGGCAGGGACCGGCGCAGGTGCTCCCTCAGGGCGATGACATCCACGCCCGTGGTGCTGCTCGTGACGACGTAGGCCACCAGGCGCTTGTCGCCCGGGCTGTCCTCGCGCGCGACCACCACCGCGTCCTTCACGGTGGGCGCGGTGCGGAGCGCGGACTCAATCTCACCCAGCTCGATGCGGAAGCCGCGCACCTTCACCTGCGCGTCCACGCGACCCACGAAGTCCAGCGTGCCGTCCTGGCGCCAGCGGACCACGTCGCCGGTGCGATACAGGCGCGCGCCCGCCTCGCCGGAGAACATGTCCGGCACGAAGCGCTCGGCCGTGAGCGCCGGGCGTCCGGCGTAGCCCCGGGCCACGCCCACGCCTCCCACGTACAGCTCGCCGCGCACGCCCACGGGCACGGGCTGGCCGCGCGTGTCGAGCACGTATGCGCGCACGTTCGCCAGCGGCCGGCCAATGGAGGGCACGCGGCCATCCGGCACGGACTCGCCCAGCGTGGCCACCACCGTGGCCTCCGTGGGGCCATACGAGTTGATGAGGCGTCGGCCTTGTGCCCAGCGCGCCACCACGTCCGCGGGCAGGGCCTCGCCGCCGGAGATGACGGTGCGCAGCGCGGGCAGGTCGTCCGCGGGCGTGGCCGCGAGCGCCGCGGGGGTGAGGCTGATGACGGAGAGGTTCTCCGCGCGCAGCAGCGCGGGCAGCGGCGCGCCCGGCATGAGCTTGTCCAGCGGCGCCAGCACCAGCGAGGCCCCGTTGCACAGCGTGGTGAAGATCTCCTCCACCGACAGGTCGAAGCTGAGGCTCGCGAACTGGAGGACGCGGCTGCCCGGCGTGATGCCGTAGACCGGCGCCTCGTGGGTGACGAGGTTGGCGACGCTGCGGTGCTCCACCGCCGTGCCCTTGGGCGTGCCCGTGCTGCCCGACGTGTAGAGCAGGTACGCGATGTGGCCGGACGTGACGCCCGTCGTCGGCGCCTCGGTGGGCTCCGCCGCGAGCGACTCGCGCTCCTCATCCAGGAAGAGGGACTTCGCGTGGAACGCCTCGGGGAAGCGCTCCTTCAGCGGAGACTGCGTCACCAGGGCGGCGGCGCCGCTGTCCTCCAGCATGAAGGTCAAACGCTCGCGGGGCAGCAGCGGATCCAACGGCACCCAGGCGCCGCCAGACTTGAGGATGCCCAAGAGGCCAATGACGATGTCGAGCGAGCGCTCCACGCTGAGGGCCACGCGCACTTCAGGCCCCACGCCGCGGCGCCGCAGGGCGTGCGCGAGCTGGTTGGCCCGCGCGTCCAACTGCGCGTAGGTGAGGTGCTGGCCTTCGTAGGTGGCGGCCAGCGCGTCCGGCGCGCGGCGCACCTGGGCCTCGAAGAGCGAGTGCACGCAGGTGTCGGGGAACGGCGCGCGCGTGGCGTTCCAGTCCACCAGGACCTGCCGGCGCTCCGCCTCGGACAGCATGGTCACGGAGGACAAGCGCCGCTCCGGGGTCGCCATCAGCGCGGAGATGAGCTCGCGCAGGTGGCCCATCATGCGCTCGGCGGTGGACGCGTCGAACAGGCCCGCGTCGTACTCCAACTCGCCCACGAAGCCGCGGGGCGCGTGGCTCAGGGTCAAGGTCAGGTCGAACTTGGCGACGTTGCTCAGCCGCGTCACCGGGCGCAGCGTCAGGCCCGGCACGGACAGCTCCGCGGGCGGCATGTTCTGCAGGATGAACATCACCTGGAACAGCGGCGCCTGGCGCAGGTCGCGCATGGGCTGGAGCTTCTCGTAGGGCACGTGCTGGTGCGCGAACGTGGCCAGCGTGCTCGTGCGCACGCGGTGCAGCAGCTCGCGCACGGTGGGGTCGCCATCCAGGCGCGTGCGCAGCACGACCGTGTTGGTGAAGAAGCCGACCAGTCCCTCCAGGTCCGGGTGGTCACGGCCCGCGATGGGCGTGCCGACGCAGATGTCCTCCTGCCCCGAGTAGCGCGCCATCAGGAGCTGGAAGCTGCCCAGCAGGAACATGAAGGGCGTGATGCCCTCGCGGCGGCAGAACGCCTCCACGGCCTTCGACAGCTCGGTCGAGAACTCGACGAAGACGTGCTCGCCCGCGGGATGGTCGCGCTGAGTGCGAGGGCGATCGGTGGGCAGCTCCAACGCGGTGGGCGCGCCCTTGAGGTGCTCGCGCCACCACGACAGCTGGCTCTCGAGTTCACCGCCGTCCAGCCACTTGCGCTGGTTCACGGCGTGGTCCACGTACTGGATGGGCAGGGCCGGGAGCGGCGAGGGCTGTCCCATCGAGTACGCCTGATACAGCCGCGCCACCTCGCGGACGATGACGCCGTGGGACCAACCGTCCGAGACGATGTGGTGGATGTTGAGGAGCAGCAGGTGCTCCTGCGGCCCGAGGATGAGCAGCGTGGTGCGCAGCAGCGGACCCGTGGCGAGGGAGAAGGGCTGCAGGGCCTCGGTCTCCGAGATTCGCTCCACCCGAGAGTCGCGCTCGGCCTGCGGGAGGCTCCGCAGGTCGATGAGCTCCATGGGCATGGGCGCGGGCGGCGTGATGACCTGGATGGCTCCGTCCACGTCCTCGCGGAACGTGGTCCGCAGGGCCTCGTGGCGATGCACCAGGGTCTCGATGCTCCGGCGCAGCGCCTCGACATCCAGCGCGCCACTCATGCGCAGCGCGATGGGCAGGTTGTACGCGGCGCTGCCCGGGGCGAGCTGATCCAACAGCCACAGGCGCTGCTGCGAGTAGGACGCGAACAGCTTCTGGTTGCGGTCCGCGAGCGGGATGCTCCCCTTCGTCGGCGCGCCCGAGGTCGCGCGCTGTGCCGCGACCTTCTGGAGGAACTCCGCACGCTTCTCCGGAGAGAGGCTGTTGATTCGCCGGGTCAGCTCCTCCGTCGTGGCGGGCTTCTCCTTGGCGGCGGGGATCTTGGCGTCGATGCGGCGAGCCAAGGCCTCGATGGTCGGCGTCTCGAAGATGGCCTGGAGGGGCAGCTCGACCGCGAAGGAGGCGCGGACGCGAGA
>JAEMGR010000065.1 GCA_016458225.1 Myxococcaceae bacterium JPH2
CGGCATCTCAGCCGAGGCGACAACTTCCCTGACACAGGGGGAGAATCGAGACCTGCCGTTTCGCAGCCTCGGAGGTAGCGAGCACCTGGAAGTCCAAAGGCAACCTTTCACGGCAATGGCAGAGTCGCCTCGGGTCGGTGATATGGTTCCTCGGATGAGCAAAGCCTGCAGCCACGGAACTTCTCTTCCGAGGCCGTGGAACTCCGCGACCTTGTCGTGGAACGACACGGCGACCACATCGGCACACCAGCGCGTGTCCTGCTCCTAGCACTTCCCCTCTGAAGGCAGCGAATAGGGCCGGCTGGTCGGCCTCGGAGCAGCGTGGGCAATCGCTTGGCACAGTGAATGAAAGAGTCCTTCCGCACGACCGCCATCGCGGTCAACAGGAGAGACTCAATGAAGGGCATCATCAGCCTTGCACTCGTTCTGACCATCGTCGCCTGCGGCAAGGGCACGGACGACGAAACGCCGGCGACGGCGAATCCCCCGGAGGATGGGACCACGACAACGGATCCCCCGGACGACGGGAGCACGACAACGGATCCCCCGGTGGACGGGGCAAAGACGCAGAGGGTCGCAGTGCGGGTGCTCGGCGTCCACGGGACGGGGTCTGTGCTCGTGCGAGTGGCATCACTCGACTTGACCGTCGACGGCCACTCATTCCCGATTCAACTCAAGGGTGGCGAGCTCAACCTCGGCAACGCTCAGAACGCGTGGGCGGTGACGGTGTTCGACCTTCCGGTCGAGGCGAACAAGGTCGCGATCCATCTGCGATTCCAGCCGGAAGGAATCATCGAGCACAACGGGCAGACGCGGGCGCTTGACCTGAGTGGGCCACCACTCTTCGTGGTGGCTGACGCCGCACGACTCCGAACGCGCAGCAAGGTCGTGTTCGAGATCGACCTCGCGCGCTCATTGGTCGACCGAGGTGCTCAAGTCTCCCTGCTGCCGGATTTCATCATCCGCTACTGACGGACACGGCGGGCGGACAGCGCGTCGCGAGAGCCAAGATACAACACGTTTGAATATCGAAATGAACAAGACAATGGGGGACAAATGCGTGTCGGACGGATTGTAATGCTAGCAGCACTGCTCGCGGGCAAGGCTGCATTTGCGCATGAGCTCGCATGCGACAAGAGAGTGAATGGCGAGCACATCTATGAAGTGCAATCGTACCCAGCAACGCTCACATGGACGATGACGGTTCGAAATGTCCACCCGACGAGCCCGTCCGGCGTTGAAGGGGTGGTGGATCAACTGCTTACCGACGCGTTTGGCTGGACGCCCTCGCGGCCGCCACCGTACATACTCGCCCTTGGCGAGTCGCACACCGAGACGTTCTCGACCACCGTGCACTCGTTTGACGAGTGCGAGCAACTCGCGCATGCCGACGGCGTGACCGATGACGTCATCGACAACGTGTTCGCAGCGACGTGGGACGATGGCGAGACGCAGTGTCGTGCACGGGTCGTCTGTCTGGCGCTCTGCCCGCCACGAACCTGTGTCGGCGACCAAGGGCCACAGGGGCCGCAGGGGCCGCAGGGCACGGCGGGGCCACCAGGCGAGACGGGCGCCACGGGGCCACAGGGCGCCACGGGGCCACAGGGTGCCACGGGGCCACAGGGTGCCACGGGGCCACAGGGTGCCACGGGGCCACAGGGGCTGCCTGGACAGCCGGGCGCTGCGGGCCAGAGCGTGGTCGGCTCTTCCGAAGCCCCTGGTGCGAACTGCGCCAATGGAGGCGTCAAGTACACCTCTTCGACCGGAGTCAACTACGTATGCAATGGCGCTCCAGGTCCTGCTGGTGCCACGGGGCCGCAGGGCCCGCCGGGCGCCACCGGAGCCACGGGGCCGCAGGGCCCGCCGGGCGCCACCGGAGCCACGGGGCCGCAGGGCCCGCCGGGCGCCACCGGAGCCACGGGGCCGCAGGGCCCGCCGGGCGCCACCGGAGCCACGGGGCCGCAGGGCCCGCCGGGCGCCACCGGAGCCACGGGGCCGCAGGGCCCGCCGGGCGCCACCGGAGCCACGGGGCCGCAGGGCCCGCCGGGTGCCACCGGAGCCACGGGGCAGAGCGTGACTGGTGCGTCTGAACCGCCTGGCGCGAACTGCGCCAATGGAGGCGTCAAGTACACCTCCTCGACCGGAGTCGACTACGTCTGCAACGGCGCTCCAGGTCCGGCCAGCGGCATCCTCTCCTTCGGCTACTTCTATGCCCTCATGCCGCCCGACAATGCGGCGACCGTTGCGGCCGCATCCGCGGTGGAGTTCCCTCAGAATGGTGCAATGAGTGGAATCAGCAGGGCCAGCGCCAGCCAGTTCAATCTGCCCGCGATTGGTGTCTACGAAATCTCTTGGCAGGTGAGCGTCGCCGAAGCCGGACAGCTGGTTCTTGGTCTCGACAGTGGCTCTGGAGTCGTGGAGCAGCCAAGTACCGTGGTCGGACGTGCTACCGGAACGTCCCAGCTCATGGGCCATGTGCTGCTAACGACGACCTCCGTGAACTCGATACTTACCGTCCGCAACCCCTCTGGAAACTCTCCGGCACTGACGGTGACCCCCCTCGCCGGTGGAACCCACCCAGTCTCCGCGTCCCTCCTCATCATGCAGATTCGATAGCCCCTGACGTTCCTTAAAAACCGGAGCGGCCACTCAAACGTCGAGTGATCGCTCCGTCGTTTTTTAGGGGAGGGCTTGACCTGCCAGGATTCTTCGAGCCACTGATTACGAGAGAGGCGCCGCCCGGGATGGGTTGGGTAATACTGCATCGCACTGCTGTCGAGATTCCAGAGGCGTGAGGCAACCGAGGCTCGAGTAGGGTCGGACCCTGTTGTAGTGCGGTCGCCTTGCTTCGATGACGGCCTTTGCCTCCGCCCTGGAGCGAAACTATTCCATTCTGAGGCACTCCTCGCGAGGGCGTCCGTTGAAGCTCTCGTCGGTGTCGTTCTACCAAGTGTGCCTACCCAAATTCGGTCGCCGTACCATGGGTGCGCAAGCCCACCTTCGGCAGCGCGTCAATGCGAGGGAGCGAGGCGCGCACGCGCCATCCTCCTGTACTAGCTGACGATGCAACTACCATCCACATGCATCTGCCGAGAATTATCAGCACGGGAGGGTGATCGGAGCTCCGCTGGCGATGAATGACGGCCCGCCGCAGATAGCTGTCTAGGGCGGGCCGTAGTGGCAACGCGGAGAGACTAAGCCGCCTCCTCAGAGACAGATGTTGCAGTCCTGCTTGATGATTCCAGCTTCATAACGGGTGCCATCCGGCCTGATACAATCGAGAACCGTTTTGTTGCCCTTGAGAGGAGTACAGGCACCACAGAGCGTATACCTGTCGGGAGTTTCCCCCGGCTTA
The DNA here is from genome assembly GCA_016458225.1 of Myxococcaceae bacterium JPH2. Lineage (NCBI taxonomy): Bacteria > Pseudomonadati > Myxococcota > Myxococcia > Myxococcales > Myxococcaceae > Myxococcaceae bacterium JPH2. The sequence goes on from JAEMGR010000065.1 coordinate 3,356, forward strand.
CAGCTTGGGGTCAAAGCGCTTTCTTGCGTATCCATCGCGTCAGCTGCGGGTCCGTCCTCGCTGACACCTCCGCACCCGAGCGACAAGCCCACCGCCAACAGAACACCGAAGGCGAATCTTTGCATGCGCATTCCCATGTCAATTTGCCGCCTTATGCGGCATTGCCAGCATATCTCGATTTCGCACTCTTCGCACGTGCCTCTCCATGCCTGCCGGCAGCCCCGCACAGGCGGACATCAATTCATCGACGCGGGAAGTGCCGCCTGCGTGCGCGCACGGCCGTGCCTTTCCAAGACTCGGTCGCAGCGTCATGGGTGCGTCAAGGCCAGCCCCGCAGCGCGTCAATGCGAGTGAGCGAGGCGCGCACGGTCGTCGTTCCGCCTGGGCTAACGATGCGCGAGGCGGGTTCCTGGCACTGGGCCGAGCCCGCCGGGTACTGGGCCCACGCCATCAGTAGGGCACCATTGACACCGAGGCTCCGGACGTCATGTGGAACACTGGCATCGTCGTCATCTCCGCCGACCACGCCACCTCCGAATGCGTCCGTATCCACGCGGCCATCGTGAGAGATTGCTTCGACGCCCCAAAGCTCCTTCGACGGGGCATCAAGACCTACTTCGGGGCGTACGGACGAGGCGTAACCACGGGGCTGGCCTCCATGAATGAGAGGATATCCGACACTCCGTTGGACCTGGCGCTCCCCGTCGTGGCGCGCGAGTTGAGTCACCCATGACGCAGCGACCGAATTTGGGGTAGGCACAGGTGGATGATCAGGTGGGCAACGCGCCGTAGACACGCCCCAGGCTCCTCGCTCACGGATTCACCACGCGCATGGAGGGCCGCAGCTTTGGGCTGCACTCGCGCGCGCTGGCGGCCCAATTGCTATACTCCGGCGTCGCGGGAGATGGCGCGCGGACGTGATAGGGCCCGACCTGCTAGAGGAGCAACTGCTGTGACAATCATGATGGGGATAGATTCATGAATACGCAGACGAACCCGAGGCGGTGGCCGCCCCCTCCGGAAGTGGAGCAGCAGATCAACCTGGACCGCGAGCGTTTCCGCAAGTGTCTCGACTACATGCGGGAACACGCGGCAGGCGAGGTCGAGGGCGTTTACGGCCCCAACAGCGTGACCTGGGTGCTCTATCGCGAGCCGGTGATCCTCCTCGGCGGACTGCGCGCCATCCTGCTGCAACTAGCCCATCCGGCAGTGGCCTACGGTATCTCCCAGAACAGCAACTTCCGGAATGACCTGCTCGGCCGTGCGCGACGCACCTATACGGCGATGTACCAGCTCAAGTTTGGTGGCCTCTCGGAGGCGACGGGCGCCGCGAAGCGGATCCACAGCGTACACAGCCGCGTCTACGGCGCACTTCCGGACGGTGCCAGCCCGCAGGGCTCCGACCCCTATCGCGCGAACGATCCTTCGCTGCTGCGTTGGGTGCACGCTACCCTCATCGACACCGCCATGCTGATCTTCGACACGTTCGTGCGGCCGCTCAGCGTCGAGGAGAAGCGCCGCTACTATCAGGAGACGCTGCGCGCCGCAGCGTACTTCGGACTCCTACCGGAGCAGGTGCCGCCCACGCTCGAGTCCTTCTACGAGTGGTATAACGGTGAGCTGGCGGGGGAGCGGCTGAGCGTGGGAGACACGGCGCTTGAGCTGGCAGGCCTTCTCTTCAATTCGCCGTTCACCCGAGGACAGTTCGATGAGGTGCTCACCGCCGGCCTCCTACCGGAGCGCTGGCGCGTGGCGTACAGGCTGCCTTGGGGGCCGGGACAGCGCCTCACGTGGAAGCTCCTGAAGGGCTCGATGCATCGGGGAATCCACCTCACCCCGCCAAAGCTCCGCTACGTCACAGCCTGGCATCAGGCCCAGATGCGGCTGGCCATGTCTCGGGGAGAACGGCCGACGATCATGGCCCGGGTGCTGAATACCATCGACTCCTACGTCGACGTGCCGTTCAGCATCCGGCCAGTCGCGGTGAAGGCCCGAGCGGATAGGGATTGAGAAACGATTTGCGCGTTCAGCAACACCAAGGCGGTCAAGTTCTCCCGGCCCTATGTCATTCTGGGCTGCGGGAAGTCCCTTGAGGCAAACAACGCTCAGGTCGTGTCTGCAAATAGGTCGGGGCCGTCCGGTGTTGGCCGGCCATGGGGCGAGGAGAACGGACCGACACCCTGTGTCTACCCAAAACTCGTTCGCTGCGTCATGGGTGCGTCAAGGCCCACATGCGGCACTGCGTCACTCCGAGTGAGCGAGGCGCGCACGGCTGAGGGCGGGATGAGGGGGAGGGAGGGTGCAGAGGGGTCGAAGAGGGCCGCTGACAGGGCCGCCCGAGCGATGCTCCTGGCCAGTGGACAGGCCGATTGAGCCCCTGATGGCACACGCGAGCCCAAGCCGGCGCGCGCCATCAGCCAGGCCGAGCACGCGGGGCTCATGCTGGAGGCCACCACAGACACCGTCTTCGTGGGCAGCCCCGCCTCGGGGACCAGTGGGACATCACCCGGGCGCTGCTGCCGGGCGGAGTCGTCTTCATCTCCCCTGGGCAGGCCGTGCTTCACGGCGACGGGCGCCAGCTCCAGAAGAAGGGGCTGGAGCACCACGTGAAGGTGCGATCCGCCCTCGCGGGCCTCCAGGTGGGCCGGGACGAACTGCTGGAGCACGCCCTCCAGGTGCTGCGTGAAGAGACCGCTCCGAAGGCGGCGACGCGCAAGGCGTGAGCCGCGTCCCGAGCCTGACTCCGAACGAGACACGCGCGACTCGACGCGTGCCCCGCTCGAAGTGTCACTTCAGGTAGCCGGATTGCTCGATGAAGGCCTTCACGGCGGCGACATCGGCATAGTCGAGCTGAATCATCTCCCGGAGGGCCACGCGCTTGTCGGGGGCCTTCTCGTGATAGCGCCGGGCGATTTCGTACCCCACGTAGTAGCCGACGTCCGACACGCCGAAGGTGTTGGTGGGCGCGTTGTAGAGCCAGTCCTTCAGGGATGCGCCGTCCATCTGCGCCACGAAGTGCGCCCGGATGGCGTCGGCGTGCGCGGGGCCGTAGCGGTACATCTCCAGCGCGGGCCGCTTGCCGGTGACCTGCTCGGCGACGAACTCCGCCACGCCCTCGTAGGCGACCCGCGAGGCGAGCACGTCCGCCATGTCGCGCTGCTGGGTGTGGACGTACTCGTGGATGTTGTTCTGGCCGTTGTTCTCGCGGGGGCGTGTCGCGAAGAAGGAGCCCAGGCGGGTGCGCATCGGCTCGAAGAATTCGGACACGTCCACCGTCTCGTCCGTCAGCGCGATCTCCGAGCCGATGAGCACCTGTCGGCCCAGGGCCGTCCCCCCTGTCCGCATCGCGCCGATGGCGTAGGTGATGGTGGCGGGCTGGAACTCGGGGTACAGGCGTCGAAAGGTAGCGAGGTCCTTCTCCAGTGACGAGGCCGCGCTCCGGGCGCGCGAGGTCAGCGGGCGGACGGAAGCCCAGTACTTGGGATAGCGGGTGATGACGTCGGCGAAGGATTGGGCGGTGTAGTCGCGCGCCTGCATCAACGCATGCAGCCCGGGAGTGCCGGGGTCGATGTAGAGGCGCTGGATGATGGCGGCGCGCTCGGCCACGTCCTCGGTCGCCACCGCCGCGTCATGGGCCACCCAGAAGCGGTCAATGTCCTCCGTCACCACAGAGGTGGGCGATGCGGCGGGGGTGCTCGGAAGGGCCGTCTCGGGCGGCTTCAACGTGGGGGCACACCCCAACAGGAGGGCCGTCAGTACCGCTGTTCTCCACTGCATTCGGTGCTCCAGATATCCCCCAGTCGTCGTCACCCTACATCAGGGCCGCCTTGCATCCCAAGGACATGGCGCGCCGTGGCCGCGATTGTGGCGGATGCGTCGCGCGTTTCATGTCCTGCTGGCATGTGACCCTGGATAGCGTATCGCGAGAAGCAAGCGGATGCTGCTGTTGAGTCTGTGCGAATGGCTGTCCTGCTTCGCTTGTGGCGATTCCAATTCAGACGACGCGCGTGACGGCAATCCGCCCGGTGGGTCCTCGGCCGTGATGTGTCGGGATGGATGCAGCTACCAATACGGGAGGCAGTGCGCGGACGTCTGCGCCGCGGCAGGGTGTTGGTCCTGCTCGGCTGGGACGTGGACGAATACTCGAAAGAAGCTGGGTGAGCGAATGGTCCAGCAGCGACCGGCAGGACGGCCTGTGACATGCCCTGCCACATCGCATGACGAGCCATCGCACAACGAGACCAGCAAGACCTGTCTCAGAAGGAGCAGGGCAAAACCTGTCGACAGAAGTTCGCGGCCCACCAATCGGACCCCGAAATTTCCTGACTTCATCCAACCCCAGGACGCTTCTCATTTTTCTCGTCGCACTCTTTAGAGAGACGCCGAGAACGAGTTCGCGCAGGCCTTCGTTCGGGGAGCTACTTGAAAGGCCCTACCAACCGGTAGGGCCTTTTTTGTTTAACACGGGCCTCGCGATAACATCGCGGGGCCTTCGTGCTTAAGCCCCTGAATTCCAAGGGATTTTGGCTCGCGGCGCTGAAGAGAGCGCTCTCGGCGCTCCACCCCGCAGACCAAGATGCCTGTGCCTACCCAAAATTCAGTCGCTGCGTCATGAGTGCGTCAAAGCTGCGTCAAAACGCGCGCCATGACGTGAGCGATGCGCATGACGAGCCGCTCGGTCCCCTCTTCCATTTGATAGATGTCGGAATTACGCCCGGCTCAGACGCCTCAATACTTCTCTGCCTGCGTGTGGACACTCCCCTCCCGACCTGCGAACGCAGGTAGGCTCGTCCAGCACGCGCGCATCTACGAGGGTGTTGTTGGAAGGACCGAGACGCTACGCAGCGCGGCGCTCGTACCGGTGGTGGAGCCCGAAGACGTCCCGTAGCTCTATCACCTTGGCGCCATGCTCCGGGCCCTGCACCTCACGCGTCTCGGGCGCATCTTTCCCGAGCGACAGGTGCGTCCGGCTCGCGTTGTAGTAGCGCTGGCACTCGCGCAGCAGGCGCCGTGCGTGGGCTTCGTTCAGGACGACGACAAGGTCCAGCAGTTCCCGACGAATTGAGCCAATGACTCTCTCCGCATAAGGATTCCGGTGAGCGTCAAGG
>JAEMGR010000066.1 GCA_016458225.1 Myxococcaceae bacterium JPH2
GTTGTAGTAGCGCTGGCACTCGCGCAGCAGGCGCCGTGCGTGGGCTTCGTTCAGGACGACGACAAGGTCCAGCAGTTCCCGACGAATTGAGCCAATGACTCTCTCCGCATAAGGATTCCGGTGAGCGTCAAGGTAGGTGTCGCGTGAGAGGGCTCCGCCGATACGCTTCAGCTCCTGCACGGCCGGGAGGAGGATCGGCGAGGAGCCGAGACGGACGGGGCCTGCTGGCGTCCATTTGCGCTTCGACGGCGACTACGTCGCAAGCCGGATCGCGGCGCGGACACCAGCCTCGAGGATGGCGTCGGACTCCGCCCGGTCCGGGGTCGCGCGGGCGAGTTGCAGCGTCCCGGCGAGGAGCCCCAAAAAGGCCGCCGCATCTGCGACGCCCGCCTCCTTTCCTCGCCGTGACGACAACCAGACTGCAAGCGCATCAAGGGTCGGCGCGTTGTGGGATGCGAAGGCCTGTCGAGTCGCGCGGGGGTGCCGCCCCACCTCCGACGCCAAGGCCGCGACCGTGCATCCCATCCCCAATGCGTCGCGGTGCTCCGGGCTCAGGTAGGCGCGAACCAACATTTCCGGGGCAGCTCCATGGAGCGCTTGCGCGAACTCCTCATGCCGGGCGTCAAGCGTCCGAAGAAGGGCTTCTCGAAGCAGCGCCTCCTTCGACTTGAAGTGCGTGTAGAATGTGCCAACGGTCAGGCCAGCCTCCGCCATGATCTTCGCGAGGCCCACGGCGGCAATGCCGTGCTCACGAAAGAGGCGCGACGCGGCATCCAAGATCCGTTCGCGTGTCGCTTCATTATGTTCCGGCGCGTATCGCATCGGTGCCTCGTGAAGGTCGCATCCTTACTTCACCTTGATCACGACCTTGCCTTTCGCGCGTCCAGTCTCGACGTAGGACAGCGCTTCATTCGTCGACTGGAATGGAAAGGCCCTGTCTACCACCGCGCGGACGTGTCCCGCGTCGATGAGGGCGGCAATCTGTCGCAACTGGTCGCCGTTCGCCTTCATGAAGAGAAACGAAAATGAAACATTGAGGCTCTTTGCCTTTCGCTGTACACCCAAGCTCACCAGCCGAGTGAAGAGCTTCACGAACCAAGGCGCTCCGATCTCTTCCGCAAAGTCTGAATCAGGCGGACCGGAGATGGAAACAAGGCGCCCACCGGGCCGCAACACGCGCAAGGACTTGTCGAGCGTCTTGCCATCCTGACTGTGCAACACCAAGTCGTAGTCGCGCAGCTCGGTCTCGAAATCATCCTTCCTGTAGTCCACAATGACGTCCGCGCCGAGACTGCGAACCCAATCAACATTCGACGCACTCGTCGTGGTCGCGACGGTGGCGCCCAGATGCTTCGCCAACTGAATCGCAAATGTACCTACCCCGCCCGAGCCGGCTTGTATAAAGACCTTCTGGCCGTGCTTCAGTTGCCCCCTTTCGACCAGTGCTTGCCATGCCGTCAAACCCACCAGGGGAATCGATGCCGCTTCCTCCATCGAGAGTTTCTTCGGCTTCAATGCCACGTCCTTCTCCTGGACGGCGATGAGCTCCGCGAACGTGCCGATGCGATAGTCCGCAGGGCGAGCGTAGACCTCGTCACCAGGCTTGAAGTGCTTCACGCGTGCACCGACACGAACCACGACCCCGGCCACATCGTGCCCCAGGACGAGCGGCATGCGGTAAGGCAAGATCAGCTTAAACTCACCATTGCGAAGCTTTGAGTCCAGCAGGTTCACGCCAGCGGCGTGGACCTGGATGAGAACATCATCCTCCCGCACCTCCGGGTCTGCGATCTCCCCCGCCCGTAGAGCCACCTTGCTCCCATAGCGATCCAGAATGAATGCTTTCATGACGTTTCCCTTCACAACAGCGATAGTGCGACTTCGAACAGGACAGGAGACAAGGCTGTGGCCTGTGACTCGATCTTCATGTGGACCCGACGTCACCTGACGAGAAATTCCAGAGCTTGTGCGACGAACTCGTTGTGGAATTGATAGATGCCGCCATGGCCAGCGTCGAACTGGCTCTCGGGTTCGCTGTTCGGCAGGCGCTTCGCGAGGTCGCTCGTGTTGGACGTCGGCACTATGTGCTCCTGCTCGCCGTTCGCGACGAGGGCCAGTTGCCGGATCGTGGACAGCTCGAACGGCGGCTGCACGTACCAAAGGTGGATGGCCCCGAGTTGAGCGCGGAATGCTCCGACCGAAATCGGAGTGTCGCGATCCTCGGTCCGCGCCTTGAGCCGCTCGATGAACCTGCCAGCCTCCAGCCCCTTCAAATCCTCGCGTCCATCAGGCCCGCGGGCAAAAGAACGAGCGTCCCAACATCGAGCGCCTCAACCCCCGGGCCAACGGCGGCGAGCGTGCCCGCCACTTCTGCGCCTGGGATGAACGGCGGAGGCGGCGCCTCCGGATGGTCATCGCCGCGCCGTCGCATCACGTCCGCAAAGTCCAACCCGACAGCGTCGATGCGAATGAGCACCTCCCATACTTGGGCGGCAGGCCAGCGACGTCCTCGTAGACAAGGACGTCAGGTCGGCCAGTCTTGTGAAACCGTCCTGCGTTCATCCTCTACGCCCAGCGCCTGAAGTTGCAGCGAGACCAATTCTCGCCGTGCCCCTCTTGGTTGGAGACGACCTTCAAGAAGCGCGGGTCTTCGATCCATAC
>JAEMGR010000067.1 GCA_016458225.1 Myxococcaceae bacterium JPH2
CGACTCACTCAACTCCTCGACGCCCAGATCCGGACGGGTACTGTACTCTGGTCTGGAACGGAGCCAAACGAGTTCATTCTCGCCATGAGAGATACATTGAATCACCGCGGCTGAAGAATACGCGCTCCGAAGACACTACGCGGGGCGTCCGGCGACACCTATCGCGCGACCAGACATGAACAAAGAGGAGGGGAACAGATGCTCGCGCGGATCAATTACACCCGAGGCGGGGAGCGAGCTGCCTCAAGCTCTCTCCGCTCGGAGGCAGTGAACACGGCCTTGCACGTCATGCAGATGAAATCACCTGTCCACCCGCCCATTCCTGCATTCTCACGAATGATACGGGGGTGCTCACATGGAGTCTTGGCCTCATTGGGCATCGAGCCATAATACTCGTCGCGTGCATTCTGCATAGCCCCCCTCACCCTGACACGATTCTCCACGCTCACGAGACGCCTGCGTCTCCATCAGCTCGGCCGTGGCACCACGAATGCATCAAGGCACGCTCGGCAGCGGCGACAACGCGTGTGAGCGGGGAGCGTACGACTGCTGCAACTACGATCCCGTATAGAGCATGTGGACCTCAAGAAGGCAGTACCACGGCCAACCTATCCACCAGAACGAGGAGCGCGCCCAAGGCCGACGCACTCAACAATGCGCGCCGAATCTCCGCACCTGGAGCTCATTGCCTCCCTATCCTCCTAATCCCTCAAACTAGTGGGCCAACTGCTCAAAGCGACTGACTGCGCCCCTCGTACAGCATCGGGAGCATGAGGTTGTCGCCCCACCGAGGGTGGATACGGTCCATCTGAAGGATGAAGTCGTCCCAACACGCCGCGCTGCGCATAATGCAAATGACGGAGTGAAGGTGTCGGTCCAGTGCCGGGCAACCGCCCTCATCCGAGAGATACTGGTGATGCTTCGCCTCGCGCCGGCCCGTCACCTCGTTGATAGGATTCCGCGCCCAGAGCAGAGCAAGGAGACCAGGCGCCAACCTCGCGTAGACGATATCGTTAGTATAGTAGGCAATAATGCCCGGGCGCGGAGACTGCGGCCCATTCCAGGGCCAATTCTTAAGGCGGAAGATTTCCCGATAGAATTCGTCTGGGAAGCGCTTAGTCCATCGGGCCAAGCCAGGTCGCAGAAACATCTGCTCGACCGAAAGCCGCATGGATTCGATGGAGACAATGGAGGCTCCCGTCTTCCGTACTGACGGGAGAATGGCTTCAGAAATCCAGTCCTGGAACGCCACTGCCCTCTTGGACTTTGAGTGCAAAAGTGTCCGGTACAACCCTGGCTCGCTGATTGTGGCGACCATCTGCCCCCCACGACGCGTGCGCACCCCCTGCGTGCGAACGTGGTGCTCCCGAAGAAGGCAAGTCAGGTCGCTCGTCATGTCGAAGCCGAGCACCTTGGTTAGGTCCGCGGCCACGAACCAGGGCTCCCCGCGCTCATCAATGACCACACGAACTTTGCTCGACTGAAACTCGAAGACTTGGGCCGGGAGATGTGAGTTACAGCTCGTCATGAGGACTCCTGAGGTAAGAGACAACACCGGCCGAAAGCCACCTGAGGGAGACCCAACAATCTTTCTGGCTCTCTCTCGGGACATGCTGCCGCCGCCTGCCCGACCCGACTACCACCCGGGTCTGACATGCCTGCTAGCCCGCGGGGCTGTTTGCCAGTGGCACCTCGAATGGCCGCAGATAGAGGGCGACGGCTGACCGGCCGTCACCACCCCACAGGTTTCCCTAGCGCCATGCCCCCAACCTCGGGCGCGCGTCATGTGCGCGCCGATGCCACATGCGCAGTGCGTCAAGAAAAGGGAGCAGGAGCAGGGCACCATATTTCGGAAACAACAACTCCCCTGACGCCGCGGGGCTTCTGCCTAATGGACAAGGCACTAGATCCCACTCCTTATAGACCGTCAGACCGGAGGACTGCTCCGACCTTGCCGTACAGGGTTGGCCGCCCGAGCAGATCCGACTGGCCCACGAGGGCAGCACCAAGGCGCTCCTCGAGCAACTGCCGGGCTGGGTCGACTCCTCCAACTCCGTGCCCCCACACAGAGCTCTGCTCGCGCGCGCCATGCGTGAACTCCAGTTCGCAAGCCCATCCCACCAAACGTGTCCGATTTGGCCAGGCAACTACACCCAAGAGAGGCAGGCCCCGGCGATGAACGTGGCGGCCCCTGGCTTTGGGCCTCGTTCGCCGTAACGACGGCAAGGCCGAACTCCAACCTTCAATCATGGCCCGAGCTGAAAGTCCTCCTGCGATTCGCAGGCCTACTCGTGCGCACGCTTGGCCGATCCTCAGCGCGCTGCGGCGCGCCCGGTACGGAAAACGTAGTCCTTGATGTGGGCCTCCAGGCTCCTCGCCTCTCCGGCGCGGCCACAGCGCAACAGCGCATCAAGGAGCACCAACAACATGGCAACGGGGATGCTGTCGATTGCAGGGTATCCAGTCCCATCGACAAACTTGAGCCCGAGGCACGGGCAGTGTCTGCCTGCGTTCCGATGCTGGCTCGACAGCCTGAGACAATGCCTACACCTGGGGTCGTTGGGCAGTCCTCTCATGACAGTCACATCAAACCCTGTACGCTACGCCGGCAGGCGCAATCGTCCTATCTTACACCTTCGCGCTAGGCCTCGCTCCTTCGTCGCGCCGCCCCCCGGGCCCATGCGTCCACGCCGCTCAAGTGGAGCGCCGTCCAAGGGCTTCATAGACTGATTGTTGCGCCCCCCGATCATCCACACTATAGTCAGTTCGGGCGGTCGCCTACCGCCTGACCCGCACTGGTCTTCCCCCACGGGACCTGAGAGCGAGGCAAAGGGGCCACCAGACCTCGGGCGGTTGTCGCGATTCCTAGCCAACAGGCTCAGGTGGGGGATGAGACCGCGTTGGCGTGGAGTCTGCGATGACCGACGAGAAGAAGTTCAAAGCCCGCGTGCGCGCTCGCATGGAGCGAACGGGCGAACCTTTCACGACAGCAAAGCGCAATCTTGAAGCTGAAGACGCTGCACGTGGGGCAGGAGCTGCAATACATCCCCGCGGCGGAGTACCACTCGCCCACCAAGAGCGGCGTCGCAGCTTCCGCAAAGAGAGCCTGACGGCGTGGCGTGACGTGACGGAGGGGTTGTCCGGCAAGAGCGCCAGTGTCACCTGGACAGCCGTCAACGACATCGTCGAGGTCCTCGACGCCATAGGGGAAAAGGCCCCTCTAAACCACGTCTTCCTTCCGTCTGGTGGAGGCCTTGACCTCGACGGCGCCAGCACCAGTTGGGAAGCTCTTTGCGTAGAGCTCGACTTCGGCGGCATCACGCGCATCGTCCACCCCGACTCTCTGCAACTCGTCATGCCAGAGCGAGACCCGTTGCGTGAGTGGGCCTATTTCCTGCTACAGGCAGGAGCGCTCGCACCGTCGGGCGTCTACGAGAATGGACCCAATGAGGCGTTCGAGGCGGTCCTCGAGTTGGAGCCTGGGCAGTACGTCGAGAGCTTCTACTGGGATGAAGGCTACTACGGCGTCGATGAATCAGGCAGTCCACAGAAACTCCCCGACGGAGCACGGCCTATCAACCGCTGCTTTGGGGGCTCCTTTCTCATTATGGCGAAGGCTTCCGGGTACAACCTCTGGGACGGATTCGATGCCTACAGGGCGGCGCACACCAAACGGAGCCCTGCCGAGTTCCAAGCCCAAATTCAGGAAGTCGTCGATGAACTCCATAGGAGGAACCTGTACGGGAGCGAGCTAGGGTAGGCCGTGCCGCCATCCCTGCCTCTGGTCTCCAAAAATGTCGTTGCCCAGTCAAATCGGAGCCACCAGAGGAGGCCCCACCACGCATCCCGGATGAACTCGGCTTCGAGGGTCAGTCCAGCCCCCAGGAGCAATCTGCCGCAAGAGACCTCCTGGACTATGAGGTGCCTGAAGAAAGCCCGCCTTGCCAGGAGCGAGGGCTGGGCCACGCAACATGCAGTCGCGCGTTGGGGCTGCGGCACCCTGGCGCGGCCGACTCGACACCGCCCTCAGGCCGCGGACACCGGCCGGACCGGCCGCGATGGGCTACGGGGCCACCTGGATAGGGCCTCGCTCATCCCGGGCCCTGCGCGCGCGTCGAGGCCATGCACCTTTCACCCACCCCATGCTTCGCCCCTGAGCCGAGTCCACCACGCACTTTCAGCGAAGCGGGGGCGCCGAGAGGATCTGAACCATGGACGGGAGGTCACCCACGGTGTGGTTTGCAGAGATTCAATCGGACCTCGATTGAAGGGCCCACTCGGCCCCGTCTTTGAAACCACTGGATATTACTCGACTTTCGGCCCCTCAGAGAGTTTGAGTCCTCTGAGAGAAGAGCCGAGAACGAGTTCGCGCAGAGCCTCATTCGCGGAGCTACTTGAAAGGCCCTACCAACCGGTAGGGCCTTTTTTGTTTAACACGGGCCTCGCGATGACATCGCGGGGCCTTCGTGTTTAAGCCCCTGAATCCCAAGGGATTTTTCCCAGCAGTGCTGAGAACGGCGCTCTGAGCCCGCTCCAACAGAGAGCACGACGCCCCCGATTTTCCGCCGCCACGCGGCCTCTCTGGAGGCCCCTTTCGCCCAATTTGGGGAGAGAGAGGCCGGGAGCGTTTAACAGTTCTGTTAACCACGGCGGGCAGCCGATTCTGACAATCCCTGGCTTTCGATGTCGTACCTTCCAGGGTTGCTCTGTTTCCCTGTCTCCAGGGCGACCCGGAGCCGTTGAAGCCAACGCGCCCCTCGTACCTGTTAACCGAGAGAGCGAAACGCCCCCCCCCTCTTTACTAGGTACTCACGACTTCGTCGCGCGGCGCAGATTCTCCAAGACGCATCGGAGACTGTCTCGGTTGCGCTCTCAATCGGCACAGTGTTGTCCCGCCAGCCTGCGCGCCTCTTGGCTGGACGAGTGCCCTCCAATGAGATTCCGACTCAGAAGACAGCCCGTGGACTCGCCCGCACTTTCCAGGCTCTGCGCAGAGCCTTGCAGTGGCGCCTCCGGAGCCAGCATCCGCGCAAGCCTGAGGTGGCCCGAGAATTCCAGGGCATGTCAATGGCCGACTGCCGGCTCTCGCAGGAGTTCGGAGCCCAATCGCACACCCCTCAATCTTCATGACGCACGCGTTGACACAGCCTCGACGCGCTCATGATGCAGCGACCGGGTTTTCGGTAGCCGCAATCAATTATCACAGCGTTACTCTTCCGAGAGCCACACCTCGCCACCAGCTCCAACAGCCGAAGTCAACAAGTCAAGAACAGCGGCATGTACTTCAAGACACCGAGGAGAAAGGCCGTCTGTTCGTATCTTTTTCCACTGCTCCACCACAGAGTCTAGGCTCGCAATCCGCCAAGGACGGCCACCATACCAAGCCTCATGCAAATGGTATGGGAGAGCCAGTCCGGTCCACCGGCCGTCCTCTGGCTCAATTTCCTCAATAATCGAATCGAAATATCCTCCCCAGATTCGGAGAAGCTGTTCTGGCATGCCATTCACCTTCACAACGAAACGGATCTCCGGCTCACCTTCGAATCCTTCATAGTAATCACACATACAACTCCTCACTCAGGGACTGGCCAGCGCCCCGCCTTCAGTAATGCCTGCTACTCGGCCGTCGCGAACCCCAACTGCTGGGCCAGCACAGCATCCTGCCACAGATGCATTGGAGTCCGCTGATTCGGAGCAGTGGGTTCCAGTTGAGATGGGCCGCTATGCAAGGCGGCGCAGCATGAGGCCGGTCATTGCGATGTGGATGAATGCTTCGGACGAGTGCCATCCAATGGGATTCCGGACCGAGAAGGCAGCCCATGGACGAGCCCGCGCTTTCCAGCCTCTGCGCAGCGCCTGCCAGTGGCGCCTCCGGCGCCAGCCTCAGGTGGCCCGAGAATCCCAGAGCATGTCACTGCGGTGCCTGGAACCGTCTCCGCTGCCGAGGCGGGCGTGGCAACGCGGGCTCTTTTCTGGCGCCTCGCCAGTCAAGTACGACACTGCCCCCGCATCAGAACCGAACAACCTCCAACACTCGTGCATAACCTATCACTCGCACGCCAGCATGCATTGGAATCTCCGACCCGCACGTCACATGATTCCAAGACGCAGCCCAAAGCGGCTCAATCACCGCCTCTTTCTCCTGCCCTGGCAAAAGCGGGCCTGAGTCATCCAACGTAACAAAGCCATCGTCCAGCGCCGCTCGACCATCAACTGCTCGACTACCAACATTCCAGGACGGCCTAAAATTCTTCCCCAGTGCCCCCTGCCCTCCCTCTTCCGCAGGGGCCAACAATCCAACCACTGCACGAATGAGCATTTGCATTCAATTCACCTCTTGCACAACGACTTCGTCAACAACAAGGGCCTCCAAGCGCCGCCACTGTGCCTACAAAAAAATGCAGTCGCTGCGTCGTGAGTGCGTCAAGGCAGCATTCGGCAGTGCATCAATGCGAGTGAGCGACATCCCGGCGCGACCGTCACCACGACGTCGGCGGCTGTGCGCGCACCAACCAGCAGAGGCAAATCGTAAGAACCAGCCGAGCGGCTGCCGGTCGGGGCGTCGCCAAATGCACCGCCAACCGCGCGCCACCCGATGCTGCTTTGCGCGCGACGAGCGGCGGCTCACTGTCAAGGCCGGTACCGCTCGGCCTCTTTGAAGTACTGCGTGAGCGAGTACTCCAGCAGGGACTGGCGGGACTGCATGTACCGGCGGGCGCGGAGGAAGGGCAGCCAGACGCGCTTGCCCACCCGCACCTGGGACTCCTCCATCTTCTCGCGCAACACCCACGTCCCGCCCAACCGTCGCACGAGGACATCTCCCAGGTAGACGCCTAACGCCGGTATCGTATGCCCTTCGATGACGTCGCGCGTGTAGCGCTCGGGAAAATGGGTTTTCCA
>JAEMGR010000068.1 GCA_016458225.1 Myxococcaceae bacterium JPH2
CTCCATCTTCTCGCGCAACACCCACGTCCCGCCCAACCGTCGCACGAGGACATCTCCCAGGTAGACGCCTAACGCCGGTATCGTATGCCCTTCGATGACGTCGCGCGTGTAGCGCTCGGGAAAATGGGTTTTCCAGAAGTGGAAGTCGAGGTCCGTGAGCGACTCGGGCGTCTCGTCCATGATGGAGGGCACTTCCGTGTGAAGGACAGCCACGAGACCTTCGGACAAGTCTCCATAGGATTCGAGGACACGCTCCGGACTCTCCACGTCCGATGGAAGGGCAACCGGCAACCACTCTTCCGACTCAGGAGGCCGGAAGGCATTGAGTTCGGCAACCTTCCGTTGCCGCTCGCTGATGGCGAACTCATCCGGCAGCCGCGAGAGGAACGGCGCCACGTCGGGGTGGAAGCGCGGCTCGACCGGAACCAGTGCGGCGCTCCGCTCCCTCAGCGTGCGCAGCACCGTGTCGAAGTCGAGGTCCGGCCGCAGGTGGACATGCGCACGGGCCTGCGCCACGCGCGCATCGTCGTTCGCGAATTCGGCGGGAGTTGGCCACAGCACTAGGAGGACAGAGCCGTTGGGCAGCTCCTCCACGAGGTGCGCGGGCGTCGAGAGCACTCGCTCGCGACCTACCGACTCCACCAGATTCGGACCGAAGATGTTCAGCCAGAACAGCTCATAAATCTTGTCGAACCCATCTCTTCGCGCATCTCGTTCCCTACGACCAAAGCTAGGGGAGCCAGCCAACTGCTCGTCCGCAATACTGTGAGCAGACGAGTAAGGAACCGGGTACCGAGCGGCCCAGTCCCGGGCCACACTCACGAGAGTGCGACAGGAATCCACTCCGGAGAAGAAATCAAGCGGTTGCACGTCAAGACGGGAGTGAAAGCTGGACTCGCCCTGCGCGAGCGAGAGGTTGAGCCCCAGCGATACTGCGGGACTCCCCGAGCGGTACAGCCCAATGATTGAGCCGTACTCATCGCGCCGTTCTTCCACCGCACGCCATACGGCCTCTCGAGAATACTTTCGCTTCCGCCCAGACTTGACGATTGTTGGCATCCAGCCTTCGGCATGCTTTTCAAGCGCATCGAATAGCGGCGCCAACGCGCGCTCCACCCCTGTTGTCGCGTCGAACCTCCCCTCGAAGGTGAAGCTCAGGCTATCCACCTTGTTCAGGTCATGCAGTGTCAACAGCTTCATTGGAACTCTACCTCCACGCCCTTAATCTTCTGCTCAGCTATCTTTGCCGCGTCGGTAAATAACTTCGGGTCTTTTGGCAGAAGCCCCTGTCCTTCATAGACAAGACGAACCCTCTGAACATCCGCCTGTTGCCGCATACCATCCCTAAGAATCTTCAGTGTCCCACCGTAGTACTTCATGGCGTTGCTCGCATCCGTATTCACCCGCACCTGCAACTCCTCCCACTTCAGGAAGCTGAGGTCTCGACTCTTGAAGCTGAACGTCTCCACTCGAGGTGGCTGGCCAGGTGAGGGGCGCTCCTCGATGACGAGCACATCCGCGTAGCGAAAGTCTGCCTTCGACACGCCTACGTGCGTCTCGATCCGCGGCTGCTCGAAGTCACCGAGCCAGCGCCGCTGCGCCCGGGGCAACGCTGCGTCCGCCTCCAGGATGGCGACCATGGTCCGCTCGAAGGCCATGCCCCGAGCATAGTAGGTGCGCATCCCCTGGTAGCCCTCCCATTTCAAGGGGCCCTTCACGGCGTCGCCGGCCTGAATCTCCTTCAGCCGGTTCTTGCGGTAGGCGACGTACTCCTGCCAGAGCAGCTCACCCTTCTCGACTCCCGGAGGTGGCTCCTCAAGCTTCGGTGCCATCTCATTCAACAGCTTCACGTCTTTCGGAAGACGTGGGCCTGATGACTCCAACTCCGCCAGGAACAGCTTGACCTTCGCGGCCTCGGCAGCCCCCACCTCAGCGTTCTGAGCGAAGAGGTCCAAGTTGTCGAACTGCTTCCTGCTTGCCGCAGACTGGGTGGGCTCGCGACTCGCCCCTCCTCTCGTCGTTGCAGCCTTGGAGGTCTCCCTGTTTGCCGCCTGCGCCTCGGCAGCGGATGCCTCGGGGTTCTGCTCGAAGAGGTCCAGGTTGACGGGCCGCTTACCTGCTCCTCCTCGGGTGGCCGGCGGGATGGACTCGCGGCTTGCCGCCTCCATCATCACCGCATGCGCCTTCGCTGGGCTCCCGCGGAACTCAACGAGGACAGCGAGACCAGCTGGCCCCGCCGTCGCAGCATCGAATGCGAACTCACGACTGCCGCGTAGGATGGGGAAGAGGTCGCGAAAAGCGTCGGGGCCGATTCGCTCCTCCAGCTCCTTCAAGGCAGCCTTCAGCTCTTCAATTGGAGACGACCTTCAAGAAGCGCGGGTCTTCGATCCATAC
>JAEMGR010000069.1 GCA_016458225.1 Myxococcaceae bacterium JPH2
AGGCGGGCGCCATCTGGTACAAGGCCAACACGGACCTGTACACGGCGGGCACGACGTATGACCAGGCCAAGGCGTGGACCATCCAGGCCGCGCAGCAGCTCGGCTACGATCAGGCCACGCAGGACGCCGTGAAGGCCGCCTGGGAGGCGGTGGGCGTGGGCGTTCCCATCACCTGCACCACGCTGACCAACGGCGTGGCGAAGACGGGCCTGTCGGGCGCCAGCGGCTCCAACGCTTACTACTGCATCGACCTGCCGGCCTCGAAGGCCTCCACGTACACGCTGAGCGGCGGCACGGGCGACGCGGACATGTACATCAAGTTCGGCTCCGCGCCGACCACGTCCTCGTATGACTGCCGCCCGTATGTGAGCGGCAACAACGAGACGTGCTCCGCCGCCGCGAAGTCCGCCGCGGGCCGCATGTACATCATGCTCCGTGGCTACACGTCCTACAGCAACACCTCGCTGAAGGCCGCGTACTAGTCGTCACCCCAGCGGCGTGCTCGGACGTCTTCGTTCGAGCCCGTCGCCGGGCACACCGCCTCCGGCGCCTTACGCGCTGGGGGCGGTGTCGTTTGGAGAACGGCCCGCTCCCGTGGGGAGGCTTGCTGCCGGGATGGCGCCTCCGCATCTTGCTTCGCGGTCACCTCCCTCTCGGGAGCTGCGCCGGGGAGCCAGGTGCATGGAGGAGAGCGAGGCGCAGCGCGCGGGGCAGGTCTGGCGGCCGGAGGCCTATCCCGGCGTGTGGCTCTATCGCGTGCAGGGGCGCCGGCTCACCGAGGCGCCGCACGTCCACCCAGAGCTTCAGCTCACGCTCGACTCGGCCCAGCTCCAGGAGGGGATGTCGGGAGGGCACCACTGGTTGGCGCCGCCTGGCAGCCTCGTCGTCGTGCCCCCCGGGGAGGTGCACCTGCTGCGCGCCGAGGGCGGTCGGCCGGGCATGCTCTATGGCCTGATGCTGCCGTTGGAGGTGCTCTCCGAGTCGGTCGGTCCAGGGGGGGCCCACCCTCCGTGGCATGGGCTGCGCGACTCGGTGCTTGGCTACCCTCAGCTCGCGCGAGACTTCGTGTCGCTGCACCGCGCGCTGCGAATCCCGGGGCCTTCGCCCGCGGTGGCTTCTCGGCTGCGTGCGTTCCTCGCGGCCCTCGTGGGGCGGCTGGTCCCGAGTGAAGCGGTGCCCGCCGCGCGGAGCACCGTCGCGCCGGGGTGACGCGAGCGGCCTGCGTCACCCTCGGCTCGGTGGAGCCTAGGCCTTCGGGACAATCTGGCCCATGCGTCCGGCCTGGTAGTCCTCGATGGCCTCGAGGATCTCCTTGCGCGTGTTCATGACGAACGGGCCGTAGCGCGCCACGGGCTCGTGGAGCGGAATGCCCCCCAGCAGCAGCACGTCCGCGCCCTCGGTGCCCTCGGTGGACAGCTCCACCGTGTCGCCGTCTCGCTTGAGGAACACCGCGTCGCCCTCGGCGACCTCCTCACCCGCCACCTTCACGCGTCCACGCAGCACGTAGGCGAAGACGTTGTACGCGGCGGGCGCGGGCTGCACCTGCCGCGCGCCCGGGGCGAGCGTGAAGTGCAGGTAGAAGATGGGCGTGCGCGTCTCGATGACGGCCTTTTGTCCCAGTGCCTCGCCCGCGATGACCTTCACCCGCACGCGACCGTCCTCGCTCGTGCCCACGGGGATGCGCGCCGAAGGGACTTCCTGGTAGCGCGGAGCCATGCGCTTGTCCCGGCGGGGGAGGTTCACCCAGAGCTGGAGCCCCTCGATTCGGCCGCCTTGCTCCTGAATCCTGCGCGACGGCATCTCCGCGTGCACCACGCCCGCGCCGGCCGTCATCCACTGCACGTCCCCCGCGCCGATCCGCCCCGAGCGGCCGGTGCTGTCCGAGTGCTCCAACTCGCCATCGAGCATGTAGCTCACGGTCTCGAAGCCGCGATGCGGATGATCCGGCGCGCCCTGGGCCTGCCCGGGCGCGTGCTCCATGGGCCCCATGTGATCCAACAGCAAGAAGGGATCGAACGCATCCAGGGTCGGCGTGGGGAAGGGCCGGCGCACTTCGAAGCCAGCTCCTTCCAGCGTGCGCCACGCGTGCGTCGTGCTGGCCACGCTGCGCCCCGCGGTCGGAGCGGTGAGAGGGAGGGTCCCAGGATTCGTTTCCATGCTGTCCTCGCGATGCGTCGCCCCCGCCGGTTCGCGGCGAGAGACTGTCCCTGCTTGGAAGTGCATCCCCGAGGCCAATTTCACGCGACGTGATTTCAGGGGCTTGGACGGGTGCCTGCTGGAGTTGTTCTCAAAGTGAGAGTTTGTCTTCTCGATATGAGGGCGCGGCGTCCCGAGCCAGACTGGGAGTAGGGTGCGCGGACGGAGTCATTGCGGAGGTGGGAATGGGTCGGCTGTTCGGCTGGGCGGTGCTGGCCTGCGGTGTGCTGCTGATGGGCACGTCGTGTCATCGGGGCGCGATCCGCAGCGCGCCGGAGCGCACGTGCGTGGTCCTGTCCGTGGGGGGCGCCAGGGGGTTGGCGCATCTGGGCGCCCTGGCGGCGTTGAAGGCGCGCGGCGTCCCCGTCGACTGTGTGGTGGGCAACAGCATGGGCGCGGTGGTGGGCAGCCTCTATGCGTCCGCGCCGGGCATGGAGCCTCGCGCGCGCTACCGGGCCTTCTTCGCGGAGTACGAGCACCAGACGGCGGAGGCCGCGGCCGGGCGAGGCGTGGTGGGGGCGACGCTGGGGCTGCTGGCGGTGGCGTTGTCGGGCGGGGCGCTCGCGCCGGCGCTGATGGCGGGTGTGCTCGGAGCCGCGGGCGGAGCGGCCTCGGTGCCGCAGCTCAGCCATGCGCGCTTCACCCACGTCCTGGACACGTTCTACGACGGGGCCCGCGTGGAGCGGCTGCCCGTGCCGTTCGCGACCTTCTACCAACAGCCAACCGCAGAGGGGCTCACGCGTGTGACGGTCACGGAGGGCCCACTGGCCGAGGCCGTGGCCGCGAGCGCCGCCAATCCGTTCCTGTTCAAGGACGCGACGCTGGAGCGCATCGATCCGGGCGCGGATCGGGTGTCCGCCGTCCCGGTGCATGACGCGTGCGTGCTCTTCCCGGGGGCGCGGCTCATCGCCATCAACGTGACGGGCGAGGCGGCCTTCTACCAGCCGGGCCAGGGCTGCGAGGTGCGGGAGATCCGCGTCGACGTGGCGTCGCCCGCCGAGGACGCCTTCACTGGGATGGGCCCGGCGTTCGAGGCCGTGTACGCCGCAGGCTACGACGCCGTCATCGCGTCCCTGTCCTCGCGGCCGTTGTGAGCAGGCCGCTGACGTCTCGCCAGCCTCCCTGACACGGGGCGTTCTCCGTGGCGAGGTAGTGGCCCACTCGGCCCGGGGCCAGCGCGATGAGCGCCGAGGAGCGCGTGCCGTACCCCGGCGTGTGGATGCACAGGGCCTGGAGCTGCCGGACGAACTCGCGCGGCAGGGCATCTCCGTCGAGGGCGGGAGGGAGCGCCTCCAACTCGGGCAGGGCGTGGTCCGCCAGCAGGGCTTTGAGGCCCTCGGCCAGCTCGGGCCAGGGCCGCTGGGCCACCTGCGTCGCGAGCGAGCGGGCCCGCGCGACCTTGGGGATGCCGGGGGCGTCCAGCACCCCGTTGGGCAGCACGTGCACGCCGGGCGGGACGTCCTGACGGAGCAGTCGCGAGGTGTCGGGCCGGGCATAGGCCACGCGGAGCGTCTGCGCGTCGCCGTAGAGGAGGTTGAAGGGCAGGAAGGCGTCGCCGGGGAGGGTGTCCAGGTACCGGTCGATGGCGGCCACCGAGCCCGCCTGGAGCGCGCGGAGCACCACCTCGCCGCGCGAGCGGGCGGCCGGGCCCTGTCCTCCCGCGCCGCGCTGGTTTGTCAGCCCGACGAAGACGCCCCCGTTAGTGACTCCGGCCCACGTTCCACCCCGCTCCAGGTCCTTGCCTCCCACGATTCGGGGAGACTCGGAGAGCACCTGGGGGCCCAATGCGGGGCGCGCGAGGAATTCATCCCGGTTGGTGGCGAGCACCAGCGGCCATTCCGGGTGAACGTGGCGGAGTATCACGAGGGTGCACATGCGTATCCGGTCGATAACACCGCCGGCGTCGGGGTGCACCGGCCCCGCGCAACGCCAGCGATGACCTCGACCCTTCGAGCGGCTATTGTCCGCCGCCCTCAGGAGAGTCCATGGCGCAGAGAACCCTCGTCACCAGCGCGCTTCCGTACGCGAACGGTCCCATCCACATCGGCCACGTCGTGGAGTACGTGCAGACCGACATCTTCGTGCGCTTCCTGCGCTCGTGCGGCAAGGACGTCGTCTACTTCTGTGCCGACGACACGCACGGCACGCCCATCGAAATCAACGCCGCGAAGAAGGGGATCAAGCCGGAGGAGTTCGTCGCCCGCTTCCAGGACGAGCACCAGCGCGACTTCCACGACTTCGACATCCGGTTCGACAAGTTCCACTCCACCAACTCGCCGGAGAACCGCCACTACGCGGAGCTCATCTACGGGCGCTTGAAGGAGCAGGGCGACATCGAGCGGCGCGACATCGAGCAGACGTACTGCGAGAAGGACCGCCGCTTCCTTCCCGACCGCTTCATCAAGGGCACGTGCCCCAACTGCAAGGCCCCGGATCAGTACGGCGACGCCTGCGAGAAGTGCGGGAAGACCTACAACCCTACGGACCTGATTGATCCGCGCTGCTCGCTCTGTGGGACGCCTCCGGTGCGCCGTCACTCGGAGCACCTGTTCTTCAAGCTGTCGCGCCACGCGGACTTCCTCCAGTCGCTTTTGCGCACCCCTGGCTTCATCCACCCGGGACTCGCCGCGCAGCTCCAGGGCTTCTTCGAGAAGGGCCTGTCGGACTGGGACATCAGCCGGGACGGGCCGTACTTCGGCTTCGCCATCCCGGGCGAGACGGACAAGTACTTCTACGTCTGGCTGGATGCGCCCATCGGGTACATCGCCACGACGGAGAAGTGGGCCAAGGACACGGGCAAGGCCGCGAGCGCGCTGGACTACTGGGCGGCCGACGCCGACACGCGCATCATCCACT
Organism: Myxococcaceae bacterium JPH2; assembly: GCA_016458225.1. NCBI lineage: Bacteria > Pseudomonadati > Myxococcota > Myxococcia > Myxococcales > Myxococcaceae > Myxococcaceae bacterium JPH2. The sequence continues at coordinate 5,053 of JAEMGR010000069.1, forward strand.
TCATCGGCAAGGACATCGTCTACTTCCACGCCCTGTTCTGGCCGGCCGTGCTGCGCGTGGCCAACTTCCACGTGCCCAATGAGATCAAGGTGCACGGCCACCTCACGGTGAACGGCGAGAAGATGTCCAAGAGCCGCGGCACGCTGGTGCCGGCGCGCGACTACCTGGATCAGCTCGACCCCAGCTACCTTCGCTACTTCTACGCGGCCAACCTGGGCGCAGGCGTGGAGGACCTGGACCTCAACCTGAAGGACTTCCGCAACCGGGTGAATGGCGAGCTGGTCAACAACGTAGGCAACCTGGCCAACCGCGCGCTGTCGCTCCTGGCCGGCCCGCTGGAGAAGAAGCTGGCTCCGGCGCGCGCGGAGGGCGCAGGTCGCGCGCTCGTGGAGGCCGCCCTCGCTCGAGTGCCCGAGGTCCGCGAGGCGTTCGAGAAGCTGGAGTACCGCGTCGCCATCAAGGCCATCACGGAGATTGCCTCGGCGGCCAACGCGTTCCTCCAGGCGCAGGCACCGTGGGCTCAGGTGAAGAAGGATGCCGAGGCCGCGCGCGCCGACCTGTCGGACGCGGCGGACGTGGCCTACCTGCTGGCCGCGCTGCTGGCGCCCGTGACGCCGCGCGTGTCGGAGAAGCTGTTCGCGCAGCTCAACGCGCCGCCGCTCACGTTCCAGGCGCTGGCCACCGCGAAGTACCCGCTGCTGGATCGCACCCGCGTCATCGGGACGCCGGAGCCGCTGCTGCCTCGCATGGAGGAGGAGCGCGTGAACGCCATCATCAAGGCCCCGGACGCCGCTGCGTCCGCGCCGCAGCCCCCCGCGCCTCAGTCGAAGAAGGAGAAGGAAGTGGAAGCCCCTGCCGCCGCGCCTGCTGTTGCGACCGAGTCCGCTGCCCCCGTGCCGCCGGCTGACATCGAGTTTGATGACTTCCTCAAGGTGGAGCTCAGGAGCGGCAAGGTGCTGGCGGCGGAGAAGGTGCAGAAGGCCGACAAGCTCCTGAAGCTCACCGTGGACCTGGGCGAGCCGGCGCCGCGCACCATCGTCTCGGGCATCGCCGAGGCCTTCGCTCCCGAGCAGCTCGTGGGGCGCAACGTGGTGGTGGTCGCGAACCTGAAGCCCCGCAAGATCAAGGGCATCGAGTCTCGCGGCATGTTGCTGAGCGCTGGTCCGGGCGGCAAGGACCTGTCCCTCTTGGACCCGGGCAATGTTCCGCCGGGCAGCGCGGTGAAGTGACGTGATGGACTGGCGTGCCGAGCGCGACCGCGCCTTGCTCGTGCTGGAGGGCGACAAGCGCCCGGCGACGCGAGCCGAGGCGGCCCGAAGTCTCTTTCACCTGGGGGCAGAGGACGCAGCGCGTGCGCTGGAGCTGGGCGCCGCGCTGGCCCGGCTCCTGGCGGATCCGCAGCCGGAGGTGCGGCGCTCCGGCGTGAGCCTCGCGGCGGTGGTGCTGCCACCCGAGGAACTGCCGGACACGCTCTTGCCGCGCCTGCGCG
>JAEMGR010000070.1 GCA_016458225.1 Myxococcaceae bacterium JPH2
TTCGCAGCGTCGCGGCCTCGGCCTTGGCCCCGAGTCCCTTACACCCCTCGAGGGGGCATGCAAGAGATAGGGGGAAGTAAGCCTCACGACTTATTAGTACCGGTTAGCTGAGCATGTTACCACGCTTACACACCCGGCCTATCAACGTGGTAGTCTACCACGAGTCTTCAGGGGCTTGCGCCCGGGATACCTGGTCTTGAGGTCGGTTTCCCGCTTAGATGCTTTCAGCGGTTATCCAATCGGCACATGGCTACCCAGCGATGCCTCTGGCGAGACAACTGGTACACCAGCGGTGCCTCCAACCCGGTCCTCTCGTACTAAGGTCAGAGCCTCTCAAGTATCCTACGCCCACAGCAGATAGGGACCAAACTGTCTCACGACGTTTTGAACCCAGCTCGCGTACCGCTTTAATTGGCGAACAGCCAAACCCTTGGGACCTGCTCCAGCCCCAGGATGCGATGAGCCGACATCGAGGTGCCAAACCTCCCCGTCGATGTGAACTCTTGGGGGAGATAAGCCTGTTATCCCCGGAGTACCTTTTATCCGTTGAGCGATGGCCCTTCCATTCAGGACCACCGGATCACTATGACCTGCTTTCGCACCTGCTCGACCTGTCGGTCTCGCAGTCAAGCTCCCTTATGCCATTGCACTCGACGCCCGGTTTCCAATCGGGCTGAGGGAACCATCGCGCGCCTCCGTTACTTTTTGGGAGGCGACCGCCCCAGTCAAACTACCCACCAGACAGTGTCCCAATCCCGGCTAACGGGACATGGTTAGACACCAGAAATCAACAGGGTGGTATTTCACCGTTGCCTCCACCGAACCTAGCGGCCCGGCTTCAAAGGCTCCCACCTATCCTACACAGTCAATCCCTAGTGTCACTGTCAAGTTGTAGTAAAGGTTCACGGGGTCTTTCCGTCTTGCTGCGGGTAAACTGCATCGGCACAGCTATTTCAATTTCGCTGAGTCCCTCTCCGAGACAGCGCGGAAGTCGTTACTCCATTCGTGCAGGTCGGAACTTACCCGACAAGGAATTTCGCTACCTTAGGACCGTTATAGTTACGGCCGCCGTTTACTGGGGCTTCGGATCATCGCTTCGCCTTGCGGCTGACGAATCCCCTTAACCTTCCAGCACCGGGCAGGAGTCAGACCCTATACGTCGGCTTGTCGCCTTCGCAGAGTCCTGTGTTTTTGGTAAACAGTCGCTACCGCCATTTCTCTGCAACCCCTCTCGGCTCCGGCTGTACGCCTTCACCTACCAGGGGCCCACCTTCTTCCGAAGTTACGGTGGAAATTTGCCTAGTTCCTTGGAGGAGAGTTCTCTCAAGCGCCTTAGGATTTTCTCCTCACCCACCTGTGTCGGTTTGCGGTACGGACACCCTGCAGACTCCCTACGGGACTTTTCTTGGAAGCCGAGCATCAGCGACTTACCCCTAACGGGGCGCACTCAGGTCTCGGAGATGACTGCCGCGCCTTTAATCGTACGCGACACCCCTACACCCTTGGACTGACACAACCGCCGGTCAGCTCGCCTAGCTTTCTCCGTCCTCCCTTAGTTCAACGTCTGCAAGATGGCGCAGGAATATTAACCTGCTTGCCATCACCTACGCCTTTCGGCCTCGGCTTAGGACCCGGCTAACCCTGGGAAGATTAACTTGACCCAGGAAACCTTGGGTTTACGGCGAGGGGGTTTCTCACCCCCTTTATCGCTACTCATTTCGGCATCAGCACTCCCAGTCGCTCCAGCAGCCCTTTCGGTCTACCTTCGCTGCAACTGGGACGCTCCCCTACCGCCATACGCGCCTGACGCGTATGACCCGAAGCTTCGGCACTAGTCTTGAGCCCCGTTACATTTTCGGCGCGGCCTGTCTTGACCAGTGAGCTATTACGCTTTCTTTAAAGGATGGCTGCTTCTAAGCCAACCTCCTGGTTGTCAATGACCTGCCACATCCTTTCTAGTGTTCACTTAGACTAGATTTGGGGGCCTTAGCTGTCGGTCTGGGTTATTCCCCTCTTGCCAATGGACGTTATCACCCACTGACTGCGTCCCGGGATAACAATTACCGGCATTCGGAGTTTGGTACGGTTTGGTAATCTGGTGAGACCCCTAGCCGTTCCAGTGCTCTACCTCCGGTATTGAATTACCCGAGCCGATACCTAAATATCTTTCGGGGAGAACCAGCTATCACGGAGTTTGATTGGCCTTTCACCCCTACACACAGCTCATCCCAGAAATTTTCAACTTTCATGAGTTCGGACCTCCATGCGGTGTTACCCGCACTTCATCCTGGCCATGTGTAGATCACCCCGCTTCGGGTTATAATACACGCAACTACTCGCCCTATTCGGACTCGCTTTCGCTCCGGCTCCACCTATCGGCTTAGCCTCGCTACGTATATTAAGTCGCCGAATCATGATGCAAAAGGTACGCTCTCGCACTGCCTTGCGGCGTAGTGCTCGAACTGCTTGTAGACATGCGGTTTCAGGTTCTTTTGACTCCCCTCACCGGGGTTCTTTTCACCTTTCCCTCGCGGTACTTGTTCACTATCGGTCGCCAAGGAGTATTTAGGCTTACCGGATGGTCCCGGCAGATTCAGACAGGATTGCACGTGTCCCGTCTTACTTGGGTAACCCGCTCAGCTCCAACCGACTTTCGCGTACGCGACTATCACGCTCTTTGGTGCGCCTTTCCAGACGCTTCCGCTAGTCAGTCAAAGTCCTACCGCGGACCCGCTACCCCGACGCCACTTGCGTGACGCCGGTTTGGCCTCTTCCCATTTCGCTCGCCACTACTTTGGGAATCACTCGTTGTTTTCTCTTCCTCAGGGTACTGAGATGTTTCACTTCCCCTGGTTCGCTCTACCTGCCCTATGAATTCAGGCAGGAGTAACACGGCTATTCGCCGTGCTGGGTTTCCCCATTCGGACATCCCCGGGTCAACGCTTGGTTGGCAGCTCACCGAGGCTTTTCGTAGCCACCCACGTCCTTCATCGCCTCTTGGCACCTAGGCATCCACCGCACGCCCTTAGTAGCTTACTTGCCCTAATCTCTTGTCTTCACGCCCGCCTCTCGGCGAGTTTGTCGAAACTCGAAACCAAGGCCCAGGCCTCCGCTCTTCGCAGCAGACCTGAAAGACATTCACTTCTTCTCTACAGGTACTTCTAGTGGGAGACTCCCCTTTCACCGCCTGGCTGCCTCTCGGCGCCAACGCGACTACTTGGTGAGTCGGCACTTCTTCTGAGAACTTCTCTCAGCAGAAATTGCAACTTACCCTTCGTATGCACTTGTCAAAGAACGCTCCCCGCTACTTCTCCTGGGGAAAACTTGTGTGGAGCTGATCGGGTTCGAACCGACGACATCCAGCTTGCAAAGCTGGCGCTCTCCCAGCTGAGCTACAGCCCCGACTTGCGCGGCATCACCGACTTCATCTCACCCTGCCTCGAGGGTGAATGGTGGGCCTAGGTGGACTTGAACCACCGACCTCGCGCTTATCAGGCGCGCGCTCTAGCCAGCTGAGCTATAGGCCCAAAGAGGGCTACAGCGTCGGCGAACCCTACAGCGTCCTTCATTCTCAAAGAGCCGAGCCGTCCTTCACTCGGTCCTTCAAAACCAAACAGCAAGCCCAGTGTAAATCTTAGATTGTTTGCCGGAAACTTTGACCTAGTCGACCTCGACAGCCCGAAGGCTGCTGGCATCGCCTGCTCCTCCGAAGAGTGAGCCCGATGCCCGGTCTCCTTAGAAAGGAGGTGATCCAGCCGCAGGTTCCCCTACGGCTACCTTGTTACGACTTCACCCCAGTTACCGACCACTCCTTGGGCATCTCTTGGTGAGATGACTTCTGGAGCAATCGACTCCCATGGTGTGACGGGCGGTGTGTACAAGGCCCGGGAACGTATTCACCGCAGCGTGCTGATCTGCGATTACTAGCGATTCCGCCTTCATGGAGTCGAGTTGCAGACTCCAATCTGAACTGAGACCGGTTTTCTGCGATTAGCTCCCCCTCGCGGGTTTGCAGCGCTCTGTACCGGCCATTGTAGCACGTGTGTAGCCCTGGTCATAAAGGCCATGAGGACTTGACGTCATCCCCACCTTCCTCCGGTTTAACACCGGCAGTCCCTCTAGAGATCCACTTGCGTGGCAACTAAAGGCGAGGGTTGCGCTCGTTGCGGGACTTAACCCAACATCTCACGACACGAGCTGACGACAGCCATGCAGCACCTGTCTCTCGGTTCCCTTGCGGGCACTCCCTCATCTCTGAGAGATTCCGAGGATGTCAAGACCAGGTAAGGTTCTGCGCGTTGCGTCGAATTAAACCACATGCTCCACCGCTTGTGCGGGCCCCCGTCAATTCCTTTGAGTTTTAGTCTTGCGACCGTACTTCCCAGGCGGAGAACTTAATGCGTTAGCTTCGGCACCGCGGGGGTCAACTCCCACGACACCTAGTTCTCATCGTTTACGGCGTGGACTACCAGGGTATCTAATCCTGTTTGCTCCCCACGCTTTCGCGTCTCAGCGTCAGTTGCCGTCCAGGTGGCCGCCTTCGCCACCGGTGTTCCTCCCCATATCTACGAATTTCACCTCTACTTGGGGAATTCCGCCACCCTCTCCGGCACTCAAGCTCTGCAGTTTCGGGCGCACTTCCTCAGTTGAGCTGAGGGCTTTCACACCCGACTTGCAAAGCCGCCTACACGCGCTTTACGCCCAATAATTCCGAACAACGCTTGCACCCTCTGTATTACCGCGGCTGCTGGCACAGAGTTAGCCGGTGCTTCTTCTCCCGGTACAGTCAAGCCGTAGCATGTTAGGCTACGGGTTTTCTTCCCGGTCGAAAGTGCTTTACAATCCAAAGACCTTCATCACACACGCGGCGTTGCTGCGTCAGGCTTTCGCCCATTGCGCAAAATTCCCCACTGCTGCCTCCCGTAGGAGTCTGGACCGTGTCTCAGTTCCAGTGTGGCTGATCGTCCTCTCAGACCAGCTACCCGTCGTCGCCTTGGTGGGCCATTACCCCGCCAACTAGCTGATGGGCCGCGGACTCATCTGAATGTGATAGCTTGTATACAGAGGCCACCTTTTCCCTCAGTCTCCGAAGAGTCCGTGGGCTTATCCGGTATTAGCCAGTCTTTCGACTGGTTATCCCAGGCATCCAGGCAGATTATCCACGTGTTACGCACCCGTGCGCCGCTCTACTAGGGTTTCCCCATTCGCGCTCGACTTGCATGTGTTAGGCACGCCGCCAGCGTTCGTTCTGAGCCAGGATCAAACTCTCCAATTGTATTCTTTGGTGTTTGAACCGGCGTTCCCCGAGGCCCGGCTAAGGAGCCTCGGCTCGCTGATTCGGAGGCACTCTCTTTCAGCGGCGCTTCCGCGCGGCCTATTCGAGGTGCCCTTAAGAAATTGACTGCGGTTTCCGCAATCTTCAATCTACTTGGGCTTGCTATTTGGTTTTCAAAGACCGAGTCGCTTGTCCTGCTTCGCGACTTCGTGCTACCGTTTCTTCTTGTCAGCACTCCGACTCTTCTTCCGTCAGAGAGCCGCGCTTTCTATTTGAGGCCGCGTCCGCTGTCAACTGCCCGCTTTCGCTTCCTCTTCGGCGTCCTTCGAAGTCTCCAGCGCCGCCCAGTGGCTTCCGCTGTCTTCTTCGTCGGGGGCGCGGCTTCTACCGCTTCGCCGC
>JAEMGR010000071.1 GCA_016458225.1 Myxococcaceae bacterium JPH2
ACGCGTTCACGTAGCCGGAGTCGTAGTGCACCGTGCTGATGTACGTGTGGCCCAGGTTGTCGTACGAGTCGCGGTTGAAGTTCGTCTTGTAGCAGTTGTACGTGTAGCCCAGCATGTCGTAGTTCGCGTCCACGACCGCGTCGCCGGTGGCCGCCTGGCCCTCGCTGCGCTTCAGCGTACCGGGCTGCACCACCTGGTTGTTCGCCGAGTACACCTGGCGGACCAGCGCGGTGTGGATCTCCGGAACGTTCTGCGCGATGGAGGCGTCCGCGGCGTTCACGTACACGCGGTTGCGCAGGGGCATGCCCTCGCCCTGGC
>JAEMGR010000072.1 GCA_016458225.1 Myxococcaceae bacterium JPH2
CAGCGTACCGGGCTGCACCACCTGGTTGTTCGCCGAGTACACCTGGCGGACCAGCGCGGTGTGGATCTCCGGAACGTTCTGCGCGATGGAGGCGTCCGCGGCGTTCACGTACACGCGGTTGCGCAGGGGCATGCCCTCGCCCTGGCCCACCACGCGAACCTCGTACGCCAGCTTGATCTGCTGATCATTCAGGTCGCGCACGTAGACGAGCCGGGGCTCGCCCTGCACGGCCAGCTGGGTGCCCTTCGTGGCGCGCAGGGCCGCCACGGTCGCGGCCTGCGAGGCGATGCCAGGACGCGCCGACGGCGCGGCGCCGCTGCGGCCCGAGCCGTTGGCCATGAAGATGTTACCGTCGCGGTCGATGTGAACGACGATCTCCTCGCCCACCACCGGCAGGCCGTTCAGCGTCTGGCCGTAGCGGATGTGCGAGGTGCCCTTCTCGTCCACGCTCACGCGGCGGACCTGGAGGTCGTCGGCGTTCAGGCGGAAGGCGGCCGCGATGGAGGGCATCGCGGAGGAGATGGAGTGGTGCACGTCCGCGAGCGCGAAGCCCGACAGCGTGCGGTCAGCGGTGCCCAGGCGGCCCAGGAGCGTGTGAGGGGTGCCATCCGCGTTGGAGCCGGCGATGCTCGCGCCGGGCATCGCGCTGAGGGCGTGCTGCACTTCCGCGACGTCGTCGATCTTCGGCGAGTCAACGGGGGTGTTGGTGTCGGCGTCGCCCACACCACAGGCGGCGATCGGCATGGTGGCCAGCAGAGCTGCGACGAAACGAGTGCGAACCAAGATGGTCCTCCTGCCCGGCGGCGGGGGTGTCGCCGTGGCAGGCCGGCTGTTAGCAGTCTTCAGGCCAAGTCATTAAGTCCGCGAAATACCTCGCATCAACACAAGTCAGAGCTTTCCTGATTGGCGCATGCCCGCCCCACGAATGTTCCAGGGCATGTATCGAATCGTTACAAATGGATTCGCAAGTGCTCGAATCTTAAAGAGATTACCGAAAAACACGCGACTGTCCTGAAAGACGACACCCTGTCCGACGCGTGTCCTGGATTCAAACAATCCAGAAATCGCGGACTTTTCTTGTGCTCAAAAGGACTCGCGAATTGCCGATTAGGCCACGAACGTGCCCAGGACGACGCGCGCGCGGCCGTCCATGGAGAGGGTGCGCTCCTCCACCTGGGGGAAGCCGGACGTGCGAGCCAGCTCCTGGAGGTGCCGCATCCAGGGGTTGTAGGGCATGCCGTTGTCGGAGCAGCACGGCACCACGGCGAAGGGCAGCTGGTGGCGCGCGGCGTACTCGATGATGACGCGGGTGGCGCCGTCCGGGTGCATGCCCACCACGAGCTCGGCCTCGCAGGGCTCGTCCAGCGTGAAGATGCGCTGGGCGTAGTGCCGCACAGGCAGGTGCTTGTGGCGCAAGTCGAAGGTGGTGACGGTGCGGCCGCGCTGGGTGAGGGCCTCGTTGAGCCGGCCCTGGCCGCCCGCCACGTCGAAGATGCGCGAGGCGCTCGGGAAGCGCTCCACCAGCAGGTCCGCGAAGAGGTCGAAGCGCCGCTTGTCCGCCATGCGCCCCCTCTATCCGAGTGCGCCCGGCGGCGCATCCCTCTTTGAGTCCGTCCCCGTGGCAGCCACCGATTGCATCCCTCCCTGCCCTCGCACGGAGAGAGCATGTCGCGGCCCGCGCGACTTCCTCGAGCCTGAGATGTCAGCCCCCGCTTGTACCCTTCGATGGGCAGCCACTAATGAGTCCCGAGCCCAGATCACGCACTTCGAAGCGGCCCGTCTTCGGTCCAGCGGGAGATGAGCTGAGACACTGCGAATTGGCCGGGGAGTCGCAGCGCATCAACGGAGCAAGAGTTCAAAGTCGAGGTCGTCGTTCTGCGGTGAGGATGTCCCTGTCACCAGGCAATGGCGACTGGGCATGCCTCAAGGAGTTTGGGCGTGAGTGATTCTTCGAGATGTTTGTCGGGTCGGAGGACTGGAATGTCGAGTCGTGTGGTTGGGCCGAGGGCGCTGTTCGCAGGATTCATGGCAATGGCAGTCCTGGGAGGTGCTTGTCAAAACCCAGCAGAAGAGGAGGCGGAAGCAGCGGAGCTTGGCGTGAGTTCCGCAGGACTCTGGTCACAGCCGGGCGTCCAACTCTGGACGGCTGGCGAGACAATCCCTGTCTGCTGGATCGCCCCTGGTTTCGATGACGCCAAAGTGATTATTCGCGCCACAATCAAGAGCCAGTGGCAGCGCGTGACCCGCATCCAGTTTGACGGTTTCCAAGACTGTCCCACAACGGGCAACCAGCAATTCATTCGCGTACTTTTGAATGCGGCCACGGACACGCAAGGTGGCGGACAAGCCACAGAGGGACGCGCGGCGCTTCAGTTGCCCACCGGGAATCGCAGCGTTCACATCGCAGTCCCTCCCAATATCGAGCCGGGAGTGGGACTTGGGCGTCTGCAGTATCTCGCAGCCCATGAGTTCGGCCATGTTCTTGGATTCGCCCATGAACAGAGTCGAGTCGACAATTCCGACATCGAAGATATCAACTGCAATCCTCCCGGCAGCGCAAGCGGAACACTCTGGTCGCGCTATGACAACCAGTCCGTCATGCACCAGTGCAACGACGGCGGCAACCAATCCGGGCGACTGAGCGTCCTGGATGTTCGCTCTGTCCAGAAGCTCTATGGCATCAGGACGAACGGAGGCTCGGACTTCAACGGCGATGGATTTGCCGATCTCATTGTTCGTATTGGGCAAACCGGGTACACGGCAATTCAATACGGCCGAGCCTCAACAGGACTGGACTCGCCCAGCGGAAACCTTGCAAACTGGAATGGCAACCTAAAAATCATCCCTGGCGACTACAATGGAGATGGGTATAGCGATGTCATTCTTTACTCTCCCGGCACAGGAAATGCGGAGGTTCGCCTTGGCCAATCAACCCCAGGGCTGACTTCTGTCGTGGGGGGCCAGCTCAACTGGGCCGCAACTTTGACGCTCGTTCCTGGCGATTTTCAAGCAGACGGATTCCTGGACGTATTGAAGTACAACGCCGTCTCGGGCCAAACCGCACTGGAATATGGGCACGCACTCCCCGGCTTCGACACGCCTGCTCAGGCGAACCCAGTCTGGAATTTGGGGTTCAAGTTCATTCCTGGAGACTTCAATGGCGACGGCTATTCGGACGTTCTGCTCTACCACCCGTCAACGGGATACTCCGAGATCCGTTACGGAGGCATCGCTCCTGGGTTGAATTTTTCCGCAGGCAGCCAGGTGAACTGGAACACAGGTCTCAAGCTTGTCCCCGGAGACTACAATGGCGATGGCTTCACTGACGTCCTGGTTTATGAAATGTCGACCGGAAGCGTCCAAACTCGCTATGGGCAAGCCACTGCGGGACTGGCCTTCTCCGCAGCAAGTCAGACAACCTGGATTACTGGATTCGATTTCGCTCCGGGCGATTTCGACGGCGACGGCTTCGCCGATGTGCTGCTCTACAACTCAACGACGGGATACTCTGAGATTCGCTACGGCAGCAGTGCTCTTGGGTTGACCTTCGCCCCGACCAGTCCAGCAAACCTGAGTACAGGACGCCAGCTTGTCCCCGGCGACTACAATGGAGACGGATTCACGGACGTCATGATCTATGGGGTCACGGCGGGAGGTGGCGAGATTCGTTATGGCCAGCCCACGAAGACGGGACTGCTTGCACCTGCAGGCAACCAGGTACTCTGGGCCGGGGGTCTTGAGCTGATTAGCAGCCCTGGCTACGAGTTCTAGGTGAATCCAAGTTGCCGATGACGGAAGGTGCGCGGTGAGGCCCCGCGCGCCTTCACTACCGTGCACGAGGACCGCACGACGTGCAGTCCTCGTGCAGGGCCAGAACCGTGACGAACAGAGTGACAGGTCCACGCTGGCGACGAACTCCGTCCGAGACCTGTCACTCGCCTTGAAGTCCGGCAGCGACGCCATCGTCAGCATTCGCCGAGTGCTGGCGACATACCTCCGCCCCAGCTGCTGGTAAAATCACTGTGTTTTTCGAGATCGCAGACGTGAGCGATTCTTCGGGATTCTTGTCTGAACGGAGGGCATCGATGACGAGTCGTGCAATGAGGTCGAAATTCTTATCCGCGAGTTTCGCGTTCGCGATATTCTTGGCAGGAGCATGCCAGCCCTCCACCACTGAGCACGAAACGCCCGCGGAGACTGCCGTGTCCACGGCGGGGCTCTGGTCAAAAACAAGCACGCAACTCTGGGCGAGAGGCGAAACAATACCAGTCTGCTGGATTGAGCCGGGCTTCGACACGGCCAAGGCAATAATCATCAGCGCCATCAAGAGTCAGTGGCAGCGTGTCGCAAGAATACAATTTGACGGTTTCGGGGCGTGCCCCACAACGGGCAATCAGAAGTTTGTCCGCGTGCTCCTCACTGCGGCAACAGACGAACAGGGCGGTGGCAGTGTTCCTGAAGACAAGCCATTGGGGCGTGGAACTCTGCGCTTGGCCACGGAAGGACACAGCGTGCATATCGCAGTTCCCCCGGGATACGCCACTGACCATGGTATTGGTCGACTACAGTACCTTGCTGTACATGAGTTCGGTCACGTACTTGGATTCTCCCATGAGCAGGATCGAGTTGACAACTCTGATCAAATCGAAGCCACCTGCAATCCTCCAGGAGTAGAGAGCGGCGCCTTCTGGTCGCGATATGACAATCAATCCGTCATGCACTACTGCAATGATGGCGGCAACTCCTCGGGACGGCTCAGTGCGATAGACGTTCGGTCCGTCCAACACATCTATGGCATCAGGACGAATGGGGGTGCGGACTTCAACGGCGATGGATTCTCAGATGTGCTGATCTACAACGCAGCGACGGGATACTCTGAGATTCGCTATGGCCGAGCTGCGGCTGGGCTCGACTTCGTGCCAGCCAGCCAGACGACCTGGGCAACTGGGCTGAAGGTTGTCCCCGGTGACTATGACGGAGATGGGCACGTGGATGTCATTCTCTATTCTGCCGGGACGGGAGCCGCAGAGGTTCGATTTGGACAGACCGCGGCTGCGGGGTTGCTGGCCGACTATAGAGCTCAGACCAACTGGGGCGGGAATCTCAAGCTGATTCCCGGAGACTTTGGCGGAGACGGCTATATGGATGTGCTAAAGCAGGACTCTGTCTCCGGCTACACGTCGATCGAGAAGGGGCGAACGTTCATTGGATTCGCCCCGATCGTGCAGGCGAATCCTGTTTGGAATCTGGGATTCA
>JAEMGR010000073.1 GCA_016458225.1 Myxococcaceae bacterium JPH2
CCCGGACATCACGCTCCACCAGCGTCACCTTGTCGAAGTGGTCCGCGAGCACCCGCGCGCTCAGGAGCCCCGCCATGCTGCTACCGATGACCACGGCGCTTCCGAATCTGCGTCCAGGGTTTTCCAAATCCCAATCCTCCAAGGCGTCATGTCGTGGCGCTGCGGGTCGGAGGGGTCCGCCTTCCCCAGAGTCGCTCGCCCCCGCCGAGGAGACTGCACATCACCGGTCTGACATGCCCTCTCGAACCCGGGGCTCGAAAGCTGCGTAACCGACCGACTGGTGACGTTCGAAGGATGCACCCTTCCGCTCGCGCCACAGGGTAGCGGCGCGTGGGGGGTCCTGGTCGCCAAGGCTTGCGTAGCGTCAGGAGGTGTCAGGCGCGGAGGCAGAGGACGGCTGCCAGCGGTGTGGCAGCAACTCGCCCAGACGTGACGCGGGGTGGCTGCAAAGGCGCATCAGCACGTCGCTCGCCGGACGGTTACTGACCGGGTAGTAATAGAGGCTGTTACTCTCAACCTGGGCCACCCTTATTCCGGCCAACCCAAGCTCAATGGTCGTCAGGACCTGCCGCTCGTGTTCGAGGATTCGAGAATCACAACCCCCCCCTCACCAAGCGAACGAGGCTTCACTTTTATGTTGAATGCATTCGCAAAGCTTGCCCGAAGCCCAGGCGGAAGTCTCTGGGCTCGAAGATAGTCAATGACGATTTGTCGCATGATAAATGTCGAGAACGAGCTGGATAGCCTATTTTGCAGGGCCACCGCACTCTTCACTTCGGCTCTATCCTTCTCGTGATCGAGGCGCACCGCGAACTCAATCAAATCAAAACCAACGCCAAGCCCATCGGCTCGTAGCACATCCAGTGCAGGAAAAATGTGAGAAGAGCCGAGCGCCGTTGCAGTTCTGCGCACCAATCCGTGACCAACAGCAAGCGCCAACTGGAAAATCGCGTCGTCGGCACGTTCCTTAGTCTCTGCCAGATTTGCAACACGCTTGGTTGTCGTCAGATAATGGGCAATGGCTTCTCGGAGGTCATCCCTGGTTGTGCGTACTGCACCTGCAAAATGACTCACAGTCCTGAGTGACAGATTCAGCAAGCTCCTCACAGCGCGGAGCTTGAGCTCTCGAGGTAGCAGTCCCGGGAAGCTTCGCACTACTTGCCCTATGAGTTGAAGCGCCTTTATGCAGGTGTGATAGTTGTTGATTTGGTCTAGAATTTCGTTATCTTCCGCATGGAGTGCGTCGCGAAATCGTTCAACGTCGTCCTGCTCTGTCCGATACTGGCGAATTCCTTCTTGCTGGTCGGCTTCAATTTCAGCAAGAAGCTCTTTGGACCACGGGGCTTTGCCTCCAAAGTCAACACTCTCAAGGTTTGCGGCGGACTGGTCGGCAAAAAGCCGATCCGCAACATCAACGAGCCTTGTTATTGACTCAAGATCGCGCGAGAAATGAAGATAAAACATCACAATATTGGATGATGCATCTGTGTGGAGAGTACTGAAGAGTCGATTAATCTCGAGCGAGGCGTCAGCTCGTCTGTCCGGATCTTGCTTGTATATCTGCAGTGCCTTGGCGCACGACAAGTAGTATATGTGGGAATATCTGAAGCGAACGTTGCCATCGCGAACAATCAGCATTCGTGCATTCGTGAGGCTAAGCCTGATGTCGTCGATGGAAAATTCGGTCAGCGTGCTTTTCATGAACAGAAGGGCGACCCTATCAAGTTCCCCTTCGGGCATCTCGCGGCTGCCGCGCCTGAGCATATGAATGGCAAGCTCTGCGAGAAATGTCTGGAGAAAATCAATTGGTATATGATTGGCATTTCTGTTGAGTGCGGAATAGAGGAGCACCTCATAAATAGCGCCATATGCACCGGCAGACAGGTCGGTGTTGGTTCCTGCATCACGGGCTTGAAGCAGGGTTAGTACGCAGATTGGATAGCTAGGAAAAATTCCTCGACCGACATGGTTGCTAACGTAGCGTTCGGATTCAGACACCTTGCGTTCAAACGCACTTTCATCTGCAAGGAGGTCTGAGCCGATCCTGTACCATTGCTCAATAAGCTCCCGCCGTGAGCGATGGCCTAGTTCGGAAACCACAATATGCTGAAAGTCTAAAAGCGCTGGCAGCTCTTCGTGTGAGAATATTTCTTGGATATTGAAGAGGTCGCTCACAAATGCGATGACTCGCCCAAAGAGCTGTGCTGCGGCGTTGAGAAGGTTGAGCAGTTTGGATACGGGGAGTGGGCTTGAGTCGAAATTATCTATAATGAGCGCGATTCTGCCTGGGTCATTCTGTCGCAGTGCCTCAAGCTCGATGCCATCGTACTGTTTGGTGCAGATGTTTTCACAGAAGACGAGGAGCTCGTCGGCGGATGTCGCTCTAACTGAAGCTCCGTCAATGAGCAGTGCGGTTATTCCGTCAGCTATGAAGTCGAGCGCTAGAGATTTGGCAATGGAGGTTCGCCCCGAGCGCTCTGTTCCTTCGATCACCTGCTTTTTGAATGTGCGTAATTTTTGATGAGACTGATCGCCTGAGTAAGCTATGGCAGTCCCCTTGACTAGGCGGCGAAATGAACGTATCGCAATATCTGGCCAGACAAAGAGGTCTTCCAGGTGAAGGGATTCTGCTCGTGGATGGGTGAAGTTTGCTCCTATGTCTCGCAGGTCGGAGAGGAAGGCTTTTCGTGGCTTGGCATTCGAGTGGGCCGCTTTCCCAATGCGCTCCAGTCTGATGGGGTCAGACCTGCTAGCTTGGTAGGAGCCTGTGGTGCCCTTCCAGGTGAAGGTGACTCGTGTTAGCGTCTTGCTGTTTAGGCTGATTTTGAGAAGACTAAAGCCGCTACGCTGACCATCGGACTGTAGCGCTGGCGCATCTATGATGAGCGCGCTAGTGCCGCTCGGGCGACCAATTTCGGTAATGTCGCTGGCGTGTTCGTGACCTACGAGAAGCATGTCGACGTTGTCGAGAAGAGAATCTCGAAATGCTCTTGCACTCCCCGGTGCTTGCCAGTTAGCGGGATGGTGAATGAATGCGATGCGAAAATCTGCATTGTTTTGCGGGGTGTTGATGCTTTTTTGGGGGGCAGCAAGAGTTCCAGGCTGCTCCCTCTTGGTGGACAGCCATGCGCTGTTGAGCCCTAATAATTCGACCTTGTGACTTCCTAGACTGATGGTGTCGAGGTATCCCGCCTGTTCCGTTGCTGAGCGCGAACGCCCCGAGATGCTTTTTTCGAAGTCCCAAAAAGCTGACTGGACGACTAGGCAGGGCTCTATGATTTCTTGTGGTGCTTCGTGAGCGGTGTCACTCTGCTTTAGCTGATTGATCAGGGTGTCGCGGAGTGTGCTTGGCTTGCTAAAATCACAGTCGTGATTTCCTGGGACCGCAAAGCTGTGGATGCTTATGTTTTGTTTTTGCGATCGAATCTCACTGCATATATCTGAAAACAGCCGCTTGGCTTCGGCGTATTCTGTTTCTTTTCCGGAGTATGCAACATCGCCCGATGCTATTATGACTAAATCGCAAACTCCCTCGATTTGGGGTTGGATTGCCCGGGCAATTTTCTGCCCTTTGCCAGAGATTAGGTTCCCCTTTTCGCTGAGGTGGATGTCGGATAGATGGATGATGGCAAAGGTCATGCGAACTCCATTGGTTCTTGAATGGTGCAGATTTGCATGCCTGGGATGGGTGAGCAAGGTGAGGGACGGTTAATTGCCGTGGTCCGACTTGACCCTCCTGGCTGTGTGGTCAGATTGATGTGGAGAGAAGAATGCCATTGCGGGGCAACCGCTAACGAACGTTGAGGCGTGGTCGCCTAGTCCTACAGTCGTAGATTGAGACGAGCGCCGTGAGCCCGATAATGGCAGACGATGGCGACGGCTTGATGGTGGCGGCGCCAGCGACTCCACGCCAAGACGTGCTCAACTGGGGCGACAGCACGTCGGAGCAGGGCTAGCAGCAGCCCGCGCACCTCTTGGACGGAGAATCGGACAAGGAGAGTCAATGCAGGCCGCGCCGACCGAGAAACGCCCGCATGGGGTTTCTTCGCGTCGGCAGGCCGAGGGCTTTTGGGGGCAAACCCTCCTGAGGCCCAAGGTTGGCCAGTGCCCGTGCCGCGGCAAGGAAGACGTGAGCCACCAAGCACAGAGTCATGTGTCGGTGCCACGCCGTCCACGTGCGCACCTCATAGTCAGCCAGGCCCACTTCGCCCTTGGAGGACTCGAAGTCCTCCTCAATCACCCACCGACTGCCGGCCACTCTCACCAGCGAAGCCAATGAGGCATTGCGGCGGGCATGGGCCACGTAGAAGGCCACCTTCCCATCCGAGAGACTGCGCCGGAAGAGGAGCCAGCGAGACAGCCCCAGGTGGCGATTGAGGCGGAGCCGAGCCCACTCGTAGAGGCGAGGGCCCTTGGTGCCCGCGCCCGCGGACATGCACACCCATGCCTCTGGCGGGACTTCTCGTAGCGCGTCTGCCGGCTTCACCTGCACGAAGCCGCGCCACACATGCGTGTTGGACGCCACCGTCAGCACATAGGGCTGGTGCAAGTCTTCCAGGAAGCGGCGCAGGGTGGAGTCGCGTCCATACACTTCATCACCCACCACCCACGCGGGCTTCAGGCCCGAGGCCAGCGCCCGTTGCAGCAGGCCCTGCGCCAGGGCGGGCTT
>JAEMGR010000074.1 GCA_016458225.1 Myxococcaceae bacterium JPH2
GGCCCGAGGCCAGCGCCCGTTGCAGCAGGCCCTGCGCCAGGGCGGGCTTGGACTCGAAGCTCACCTCATCTGGCACGCCTCCCGTCCTGCGACGCTCCGCGTCTTGCGTCCATGCCTCGGGAAGGTACAGCTCCCGGTCCACCAGGGCATGGCCTCGGGGCGTCGCGTAGGAGAGGAAGATGCCTACCTGGGCATTCTCCACCCCCCCTGTGTCAGGGAAGTTGTCGCCTCGGCTGAGGTGCCG
>JAEMGR010000075.1 GCA_016458225.1 Myxococcaceae bacterium JPH2
CTGAACCCTCTCACGCGACAACTACCTTGACGCTCACCGGTTTCGCCATTTCGGCGCGTGCCGTTTCGAGGTCGGACTCCGGCGCTGCGTTGTTTTCTGGAGGTGGAGACGACCTTCAAGAAGCGCGGGTCTTCGATCCATACGAGCGCGGAGAAGCGCGGGATTGGAAGGCCGCGCAGGGGCGCTCGAGGTGCCGAAAACTAGCGACTGGGGAGGCTTGGGAACGCGTAGCACTTTGGCGAAGTACCACGCGCGCGGGCACTGCTTGTGGCGCTTGAGCTGAGAGACGCTCAACCGTTGGAGGACTCCTGCGACAACGGAGGGGCCGTGCTTGAGCGTGTCACCGGAGGAAGGCACCCCAGATAAATGGGTGCGGTTTCCGGGAGTGGTTCACGGTGCCCGCAGAATTCGAGTCCGAACTGAGCATGCCCGTGCGAGTCGTTGAGCATGCTCAGGTATCATTCGAGTGCTACGGGTTCTCACGCCAGCAGGTGCCGTAGAACTTCGCCACTGTATTAGAGACGTACCCGTTTGCGTCGACGACTCGGAATTCGATGTTCAGGGAGTAGTACGCCCCTCCCGTGTGAAATCCGATTGTGCAGCTGTCATAGTATGTGCTGCTGCCATTTTCCCATGAATCGGGAGTGCCGTCATAAGTGCGTCGCCACTGGTACGTGTAAGGCGGCACTCCGTTGCTGGCGCTGCCGGTGCAGGTGATGTTCCCCGATGGCCTAGCCAGGGTGCAGGTCATGGATGCGGATGGGGGAATGGTGACGGCTGCGGTGACGGTGTTGACTGAATCAGGCCCTCCTTCCTCGTTGGCCATGGGCTGACCGCAGGCTCCGAGCAGGGATCCTGCCGAGGCAATCACGGCAGCGTACTGAAGGCATTTCACGACTTTTCGGGGCGACATGGAGACTCTTTCTTGTGTGTTGACGAGGAAAACGGAAGCTGTGGCGACCTTCGGGCCTGAGCGTGTCACCGGAGGAAGGCACCCCACGTAGTTGGGGCGGTTTCCGGGAGTGGCTCATGGGGGCCGCAGGATTCGAGCCCGGACTGGGCATGCTCCTATGAGGTGCGGAGTATGCTCAGCTTGTGGATGGTGGAAAATGCTATGGATTGATTGGCGAGAGCGGATCCGGGTTGCTGCCCACGCAGCCGCGGAACAATGCCTCCGCGGTGTTTGATACGCTGTTGTTAGCGTCGGTTACAGTGAGGCGGACTTTAAGGGTGTAGTGGCTCACCCCTGATGCGAAGCGGTGGCTGCATACAGAGTAATACTTCGTGGCCGTTCCCGTGGTCGGGCCACCGCTCACCTCCCCATCCGGCCAGACGCTCACTGTCGACCACGTGTACTTGTACGGGGGCACACCGTTGCTTGCGCTGCCGATGCAATAGACTTTGGGATCTAGCTCGTAATCACATTCGACAATCGCAGCCGTTGGGGCACTGAGGGCTGTGACAGAGTTGTCCCCGTCGCTTGGGGCCTCCTCGTTGGCCATGGGCTGACCACAGGCGACGAAAAGGGCTGCTGCGGATGCAATGACGGCGCAAAGGGGAATGCGCTTAACGACACGCTCGAATGACATGGTGCACTCCTGCGAGGGTGTTGAACTGCGGGCGGAGTGTCCTTGAAATTCTAGAAAAGTCGATATGGCGGCTTGATGGTTGTTCCGTGATGGGTATGTTGTTCACGGCTCCTCGCAGTGTCCGGAAATAGACAGTGCAGAGCCGTGAATCCTGGTTCGGGCGAACGCCGTTCAAACTGGGCCCGCAGGCTCGTTCCAGTGCTGTCGCGCTTTTCCGTTGAGGCATTCCGCAGTTCGTCCGGCAGGTAGTAGATGAGCGGCCGGGGCCCGTCTCCCATCCGGCGCTGTCCGCGCGTGAAGTGCAGCGCCTTCAGGGCCGCGCCAATCTCCCGAGAGAGGCGCGGGTCCACCTGCGCGGGGTGGAGGGTGAATGCCTCGACTCCGACCTGAAGAATCGTCACGTCGGACGGGCGCTTGTCGGCCGGCATTTCCAGGAGCCACCGCAGGATGACTTCCTTCCGGCCGTCCCCGTAGTTCTCCTGTCGCAGCGAGGCTTGGTGCTCGGCCTCCTGAGCCGCTTCGTTGCTGAGCCACCACTCCTCGCCGCGCAGGAATCGCACGACGGCTTCGGCCCAAATCTGGTCTCGGTCCCTCGCGAGTGCGTCGGTGTCAATGCGCGTGCACTTCACCGGCCAGAAGCGACGATGGCCGGTCGGGTCGCGCAGGTAATCGTCATCGTTCGTTGTCCCAACAAGGACGCATCGCCGCGGTGCCCGCACGTTGGTGCGTCCATAGGACGGGCGGTAGGTGTCGTCCGTGCGGGAGATGAATGCCTTCAGCGCTTGGTCTTCACTCTTCCTGAAGGTGCTCAGCTCGGCCAGTTCGATGAACCAGTATTGAGAGGCCAACATCGCACTGTCTTTGTTCGTCACGTCGATTTGTGCGTCGCTGAAGAACTGCCCCGCGAGGATTCGGAACGCGGTCGACTTCCGCAACCCCTGCGCGCCCTCAAGAATCAGCATCGTGTCGACCTTGCATCCGGGACGCAGCGCCCGCGCGACGGCCGACAGGGCGAACTTCGCGCCCACGGCCCGCAGGTAGCCGGCATCCCCCTGCGCGCCGAAGTACGTTACGAACAGCTCGTCGAGTCGCGGCACTCCGTCCCAGGTGAGCCCGGACAGGTAGTCGGCGACCGGGTCGTAGCTGTTGCACTTGGCTACCGCGAGGAGCTGCTGCGCGACGGCTTGGGCCTTCGGTGCCAGGCCGAGTTGCCCGTAGGCGCTGCGCTGCATCCAGTTGGCCGCGAGCACATCCAGCGTTTCGAGGTCCACGCTGGGGCCGAGGGGGCCACCGTCGACTTCAAGGGCCTTCGTGACTTCGTTGAAGCGCAGGACGCCGCGCCACTCGGGCGAGCGGAGGAGGACGGTGAAGATGTTTGCTTCGCAGTTCCGCAGGCGCTTCCCGCCCTCCTTCGTCGTATCGATCAGCAGCTCGCGCTCCCATGCGTCGTCCGCGTCCAGGGCGGGGGCGGCTTCCGGGGCCTTCGTGCCGAGGGCCTCCCAAATGGTGGTGTTCTCGGCCAGCCGACCGGCATTCCGCGTGCGGCGGCGCTCCCGGTGGCGGCGCAGCTTGAGCGCGGCCTGCCGACACAGGTGCTCCGTTCCCTCGCCCCAGTCCATCGCCGCGAAGGACGCGCGGAACAGCTCGACGACCGCGGCTTCCGGCGTGTCCAGCGGGTGGGCGAATGCCGCGCATGACATCAGCGTGTTCAGCGCGTTGTCCTGCTCGCCAACCGGGGCCAGGGGCTCACCTGCGAGGACTCGCCGCACAAGGACGACGCGCTCGGGCTTCCGAATCTTGCGCAGGAGGGCGCGCAGCTCGTACAGGTCGGCTGACTCTGACGGTGTTGCTGGGGCACTGGGGCTCGCAGACTGAGCTTTCGCGAGCAGCGCGTCGACATCGAGTGGGACGCCTTCTCTCGTGAGTGCGAGTGGCTCGGTGCCGACCGGCGCGTCCGGCAGGTAGTAGATGCGCGCCAAGTCTTTGGTTGCCGGGTCGGAAGGGATTGCGAGCAATTGGATTGCTGCCTGTCTTACGGCAGGCCATTCGCTCGGGCGCACGGGCCGCGACAACGGCATGACGAGACGCAGGCAGTAGTCGTCAGGGGGTAGGTTGCTATGTGTCGAGTGAAGCGCGAAGGCGAATCCGTGCCGCTCGACTGAATCGAGGCACGAGAGCTGCTGCGCGGTCAGATGGTCCAGGTCGAACACAGCAGTGGCTATTGACATGCTCTGGGATTTTCGGACCGGCTGAAGCTTGAGAGGATGCCGCTCCGGGTACGACGGAGGCAGGCGGTGAAGAAGAGTCGGTTCAGCGAGGAGCAGATGGTCGCGATTCTGCGCGAGGCGGAGCGGACCTCGGTATCGGAGACCGCGAAGAAGCACGGAGTGAGTGAGCCGACGGTGTACGCGTGGCGCAAGCGCTTCGGGGGCATGGACGCCAACGACACGAAGCGGCTGAAGCAACTGGAAGCGGAGAATGCCCGGTTGAAGAAGCTGCTGGCCGAGCGCGACTTGGACATCGAGGTGCTGAAGGAAATCCAAGCAAAAGAATGGTGAGCGCCCCCGGGCGAAGGCAGCAGGTGGAGTATGCCCGCGCGATGGGGCTGTCCACCCGGCGATCATGCAGGCTGCTGCGGGTGGCGCGCTCGGCACTGGGGTACGAGTCCCAGAAGACACAGCGGGAGAAGCCCGTGGTGAAGCGGATGCGTGAGCTTGCCCTGCAGTACCCGAGGTACGGCTACCGTCGCATCCGCATCTTCCTGGGGCGCGACGGGC
>JAEMGR010000076.1 GCA_016458225.1 Myxococcaceae bacterium JPH2
TGTGCACGAGGCGGTCCGCGATGGCGGAGGCCGCGGCGCTGTTGTGGAAGAGCTTGCCCCAGTCCTTGAAAGGGAGGTTGGTGGTGACGATGGTGGAGGAGCGTTGGTAGCGCTTGTTGAAAACCTGGTAGAGGAGGTCGGCCCCCCGAGCATCGAAGCTGAGATAACCGAGTTCATCGATGAGGAGGAGTTCGGGAGCCGCCCAGGCGGCAAGCCGTTTGTGGAGCGTGTTCTTGGATTGGCCGACGACGAGGTCATTCACCAGGTCTGCAGCCACGACGAAGCGGACGCGGTAGCCGCGGAGGCAAGCCAGTTGCCCGAGGGCATTGGCGAGGTGGGTTTTACCTACCCCGCTGGGGCCGATGAAGACGACGTTGCTCTTCTCCCGAATGAAGTCGAGGGAGGCGGCACGCGTGACGAGCTCTCTGTCGATGTGCTTGGGGTAGTTGAAGTCATAGGAGTCGATGGTGGGGAGCGGGAAAATGGCGGAGCGGCGCAGAGCAGTCCTGGCGCGAGCTTCGGTGGTGTCGCGGAGTTGCTCGCGCATGAGGTTGTCCAGAAGCGACGAGGGAGAGTCATTTCGCGCAATGGCTTTGGCCAGGGCTGCATTCAATTGACTGGCGGCATGCTCGAGTCCGAGGGCGCGCAGGACTTCTTCGAGGGAGAGCGTAGACAAGTCATGAGGGAAGACAGAGGCGGGGCTTCGGGTGCGGGAGGGCATCGTAGGAGTCCAGGGGGTGGGGTTGGACGTCGAGCGAGTCAGCGAGGGCATTGCCAGTGAGAATGGGCTCCGGGGGCTCGGCGAGGCCTTGAGCGAAGCGGGCCTGGTCAATCAGCGCGCGGACGTAGCGGGCGCCGAAGGTGCGCAGGACGAGGGCGCGAGCCATGGCGGCGGCCACCTCGGCGTCACTGTATTGGAGGGCGAGTCGCAGCAAGGCGCGGCACTCGTTGTTGAGGCGAATGGGGCGGCGAGCGACTTCCTGGAGGTAGAGTCTGGCTTCAGGGCTGAGGGAGGCGAGGCGCTCCTTGCGCTTGGGCCCAAGTGCGAGTTTGCGTCGCTCAAGGAGTTGCTGAATGTGGTGGGCGTCCTCGACATGGCGGTGGCGCTCCCAGCACCTCTCATGGCGTGCGACTTCCATCCCCTCGTGGAGAATGCGGACGGAGGAGTCATTGGCCCTCAGGTGCACCGACTTGCCAGCGAATTCCGGAGGGACTGAGTAGGAGTTGGCGTCAAGGCGGACGCGTGCCTCCTTGGAGACGACGAGGGGGAGGAGGACATCCGTGTCATAGGCGTGCACCGGAAGCGGGTGCAGCCTGGGCCTCTCGAGGAGAAGCCTCTCGCAGGGCCGCTCTCGGGTGGTGGCATGCAGGCGCGTATTCGCCGTCTCGGCCAGCCACGTCCTGGCCTGAGCGCGCAAGTCCTCGAGAGAGGAGAAGCTGCGGCCGTAGAAGAAGGCGTGGCGCAGGTATTTAATGGAGGCCTCCACGCGGCCCTTGGCTTCCGGGTAGCGGATGGGGGCGGCGGTGGGCTCGAAGAGGTAGTGCCCCGCGAAGGAAAGGAAGCGTGGGTTGAATTGCACCGTGCTTCCGACGCGGTTGAGGACGACGGACTTGAGGTTGTCGTAGAGAATGCGCCGAGGGACGCCGCCAAAGTATTCCAGGGCGCGCTGGTGCATGCGCAGGAAGGTTTCCATGTGCATGTCCAAGGAGAAGTCGACGAAGAGGGCGCGCGAGTAGGACAGCACCATGGCGAATGCGGAAAGGGGGCGTGAGGTGGAGCCAATACGGAAGTGTCCAAAGCTTCCCCAGTCCACCTGGGCGTACTCCCCGGGCTCCGTCTCCACTCGCAGGTACACCTTGCGCGGCCGCGGGTGCCGCACCTTCGCCACGTAGCGACGCAGAATGGCAACCCCGTGCTGGTAGCCTTTGTCCTTCAACTCGGCCAGGAGGCGGGTGCCCGTCAACTCTGGCGCCTCCGTGAGGCGCTGGACGAGGTAGGGTTTGAAGGGCTCCAAGGCACCGACAGTCCGCGGTGGGGCTGCCTCCGAGGGCACGGAAATGGCCCTGCGGACGGTGGAGTGGTGCACGCCGAAGCGGCGGGCCACTGTCTCGACGGCCCACCCTTCCCGAAGGCAGAGGCGTCTCATTTCGGCGCCAATCTCAGGCGAAATCATCGCCGCTGCCCCGTCGCCGCGCGGGTGAGTAGCCTCCGAGCGGACTCAAAGCCTTCCCACTCGAGAAACCTGTCACGGGGTGGAGGTGGACACTGCAGAGACGTCCATTCCACGGCGATGTTGGGGTTGAAGGCCAAGTCCCCCAACAGCTTCGCCCATAACCCAGGCTGCAGCCGGGCCTCCTGCGCGTCCGCATCGACGACAGCGTAGAGGGGCATGCCGTACCAGGCACTGAGTGACTCCACCAGGAGGGACACGGCTGGAGTCCTCGCCGGTACAGGCGGCAGGCGGGCCTTCAGGACGGTGCCCTGCTTGGGCACGGAGAGAAGGAGTTGGGTGTACGGGGTATGCGCCTCGAGCGTCAGCCACAGCGGCGGTGAAGACATAGAGAGCCACCTCCAGACGGCGCCGGGCGGCTGGCTCATCCAACTCGCGGGGCACACGTGCGACTCTCGTTACGCTCGCCTCCGCCTGGACTGAACCTGGATGTGTGACTCTCCGCGCTCGCTGTCGTGCCCGTTGCTCGGCTTTGCGGGCCGCCGCGTCACGACGCACCTCGGCAGGACGGAGGCTCGCCCGGTAGGCGCGGCTCGCTTTGCACCACTGCGCTCTGCGGGCCAGGGCGCGGCACACTTCGTGGCAATAGGCCTGCCCCCTGTCGCACCTCCGACAGAGCCAGAATCGCTCCCCGCAATGACGGCACTCTCGCTCTCGAAGCTCGTGCACCCGGGCCTCCGGGTGGACGCGTTCGTGACACGGGCGCTTCTTGTTGCTGCCTGTCGCGGAGAGGTAGCGACTCCAGTTGTCCGGCGGCCTGGCCTTCCTCCAGGTCGCTCATCTCGTCCACTCTTCCAGCCCAGCGTGGCCCAAGGCTTCACGTCCGCCAGTTTTCGGCACCTCGAGCGCCCCTGCGCGGCCTTCCAATC
>JAEMGR010000077.1 GCA_016458225.1 Myxococcaceae bacterium JPH2
CGTTCCCTCCGGCACGCCTCCGACTCTCGACGCCCTGCGTGCGCACCTGCGACTCCAGCTTCCCGAGTACATGGTGCCCCCCGCCTTCGTCTTCCTCGACTCGCTCCCCCTCTCTCCCAACGGCAAGGTCGACCGTCGCGCGCTCCCTGCGCCGGAGATGACGGATGCGCACGCGTCGACTCAGCGCGAGCCGCCTCGTTCGGGACTGGAAGAGCGGCTGGCCGAGTCCTGGCGCGCGGTGCTTCGCATCCCCGCGGTGGGGCGCCACGACAACTTCTTCGAGCTGGGCGGCCACTCG
>JAEMGR010000078.1 GCA_016458225.1 Myxococcaceae bacterium JPH2
TCGCGCGCTCCCTGCGCCGGAGATGACGGATGCGCACGCGTCGACTCAGCGCGAGCCGCCTCGTTCGGGACTGGAAGAGCGGCTGGCCGAGTCCTGGCGCGCGGTGCTTCGCATCCCCGCGGTGGGGCGCCACGACAACTTCTTCGAGCTGGGCGGCCACTCGCTACTGGCCACACAGTTGATGGCGCGCCTGCGCTCGGAGATGGGAATCGAGCTGGGCGTGCGGGTGCTGTTTGAAGCGCCCACGCTCGCCCAGTTCGCCGAGCGGCTGCAGGACCAGGTCTCGGACGTGCGTCCGCCTCCGCTGCGCCGTGCGCCTCGGACGGAGCGCATCCCGCTGTCGTTCGCGCAGCAGCGACTGTGGTTCCTGGATCAGCTCGAACCTGGAAGCCCGCGCTACAACATCCCGGCAGCACTGCGCTTGTCAGGCCGGCTCGATGTGGCCGCGCTCCAGAAGGCATTCGAGGCGCTGAGCCTGCGCCATGACGCCTTGCGGACCACCTTCTACGAAGAGAGTGGTCAGCCGTGGCAGCGAATCCACGCCGCCGCGGAACTGCCGCTGAAGGTCGTCGACCTCAGTGGAATTCCCGAGGCCCAGCGCCAGGACGAGGCCATTCGACTCGCGACACGGGATGCGCGTCAAGCCTTCTCGCTCAGCGAGGGTCCCCTGATGCGCGTCACATTGATGCGCCTGGAACCCACGGAGCACGTGCTGCTCGTCAACGTGCACCACACTGTGTCCGATGGCTGGTCCACCGGCATCCTCGTTCGCGAGGTCGCCACGCTCTACGCCGCCTTCTCGAGAGGACTCCCCTCGCCGCTGCCCGAGCTGCCCATCCAGTACGCGGACTTCGCGCGCTGGCAGCGCGACTGGCTCCAGGGGAAGGCACTCGACGCACAGCTCGCCTGGTGGAAGCAGGAACTCGCGGGCGCACCGCATGCGCTGGAACTGCCCACGGACAAGGTTCGCCCGAAGGTGCTCTCCGCGAAGGGTGAGGCGCTGCCCGTCCACCTGCCCGTCGCGCTCGCTTCCGCGCTGGAAGCCCTGGCACAGCGAGAAGGTGCCACACCCTTCATGGTGTTGCTGGCCGCCTTCCAGTCCCTGCTCCACCGCTACAGCGGTCAGGACGATGTCCTCGTCGGCTCGCCCATCGCCAACCGCAGACTCGCCGAGACCGAGCCCCTCATCGGCTTCTTCGTCAACACCCTCGTCCTGCGCGCCCGCTTCTCGCCAGCCTCGTCCTTCCGCTCCCTCCTGGCTCAAGTCCGAGACTCCACCCTCGGCGCCTTCGAGCATCAGGACATCCCCTTCGAGCGCCTCGTCGAGGAACTCCAGCCCGCTCGCGACCTCGGCCGCACGCCACTCTTCCAGGCCATGTTCTCGCTCCAGAACGCGCCCGCCGGAGAAGTGGCGCTGCCCGAGCTGAAGATGCGCGGCGTGGACATGGAGAGCGACACCACGCTGTTCGAGCTGAACCTCTCGCTCTCTCGGGCCCCCGACGGTTACCGGGGCGTGTTGACCTTCAGCACGGACCTCTTCGAGGCGGCCACCGCTCGACGGTGGATGACCCACTTCGAGCGACTGCTCGAAGGCGCAGTGGCCGCGCCGACTCAGCCGCTGCGCTCCCTGTCCCTGCTCACCTCCGACGAGCAAGCCTGGCTGATGCGGGAAGGCACCGGACCCGAGGCCTACTTCCCGCGCACCGCCTGCCTGCATCAAGTCTTCGAGCAGCAAGTGGCCCGCTCACCCGATGCCGTGGCCATCGTCGCGGAGCAAGAGACGGTGTCCTTCCTCCAGCTCAACGCCCGAGCCAACCAGCTCGCTCGGTACCTGCGAGGACTCGGCGTGGGCCCCGAGGTCCCCGTCGCGCTCTGTGTCGAGCGCTCCATCGATGCACTGGTCGCCATCCTCGGCATCCTCAAAGCGGGCGGTGCCTACGTCCCGTTGGATCCATCGGCGCCCACGCAGCGCACGGCCTTGTTGCTTCGCGACAGCGGCGCGTCGGTGCTCATCTCGCGTCGGCGGTTGTTGGAGACGTGGCCACTCGGCGAAGCGCACCTCGTGGACTTGGATACGGCGGGCCCGGAGATCGCGGCCCTGGCGTCCGATGACCTCACGCACCACACGACCGCAGAGAACCTCGCGTACGTCATCTACACGTCGGGCTCCACGGGCACGCCCAAGGGCGTGATGGTGCAGCACCGCTCGGTGCTTCACATCCATCGGGCCCTGGCGCGCTCGCTGTACGAGGGACAGCGCTCGGGGCTCCGCGTCGCCTTCAACGCGCCGCTCTACTTCGACGTCTCCGTGGACCACCTCGTCCAGCTCCTCGATGGGCACTCGCTCCACCTCATGTCCGAGGAGACGCGGAGAGATCCCGAGCGGATGCTGGAGTGGCTGGAGCAAGGGCACGTGGATGTCTTGGGCTGCACGCCGGCCCAGGCGAAGCTGCTCCTGCAAGCGGGGCTGCTGACGCGCGCGCACGTCCCGCGACTGATGGTCCTCGCGGGAGAGGCCGTGGACGAGTCCCTGTGGCGAACGCTCTCCGAGACGACGCGGACGCGCGCGTTCAATGGCTACGGCCCCACGGAGGCCACCGTCCTCGCCACCACCTGGCGCATGCAGGGAACAGAGGTGCCGGTGCCCGTCATCGGCCGGCCACTCTCCAACTCCGCCGCC
>JAEMGR010000079.1 GCA_016458225.1 Myxococcaceae bacterium JPH2
TACCTCTCCGACGTCTTGCTTCGCGTGCAGTACCACCCGGCAAGCCGTCTGGATGAACTCCTATCAGGTCCCTGGAGTCGTCGCCTCGTCACGAACACCTCCTGAAGCTCACGGCGGACCTTCATCCCATCCAAGAGTGTCACCACGACACTGCCCCTGGCTCCGGGCGGGACTCATCCCTCGTCAGTACAGCCAAACCCGGACGGGTACAGAGTACATGCAGAGCTCGGCGGCAGCGCGAGAGGGCAACCAGGACCAGACGTAAGTCGTCCTCGCGTCGTGTCTCGCAGTGCAGTTCGCTCTTTGCGCTGCT
The DNA here is from genome assembly GCA_016458225.1 of Myxococcaceae bacterium JPH2. Taxonomy (NCBI): domain Bacteria; kingdom Pseudomonadati; phylum Myxococcota; class Myxococcia; order Myxococcales; family Myxococcaceae; species Myxococcaceae bacterium JPH2. The sequence continues at coordinate 314 of JAEMGR010000079.1, forward strand.
GCAGTCCGGTATTCGGT
>JAEMGR010000080.1 GCA_016458225.1 Myxococcaceae bacterium JPH2
AGAGTACATGCAGAGCTCGGCGGCAGCGCGAGAGGGCAACCAGGACCAGACGTAAGTCGTCCTCGCGTCGTGTCTCGCAGTGCAGTTCGCTCTTTGCGCTGCTGCAGTCCGGTATTCGGTCACGGTCTTCACCCACCACGATGCGGAGTTCGAACTGTTGGCCCTTGATTCGCCGCGCCGAACAGAGGGTGGTTGGTTTCTGGGGGCGTCGACCCTTGCCTTCGGGGCGGTGGTGCTGGAATCCAGCGGCTACGAGGAATGTGACTCCTCGCTCCAGGCGGGCATATCGAAGCCGATGACGCCAGTATCTCGAGGCTTGCCTTCGCCATCGAGATAGCTGCGCACAGTGTGGAGGGGCGCAGCGGTTATGTGAGGCCCTCGCCACCCCAGGGTGCCCCTCCGGTGAGGCTTGCCTAGATGCCCGCAGAGGTGAATCAAGCCCAGTCTGATGCGCTGCCCTCTCCATGTTGCGGGCGCCTCTCAATGCTGTGCTAGCGCCCCAGGTCAGTCTTGAGCGCCTAGGGTCCATTAATTCCAGTCATGCTTTATTCGATGGCAGGTCAGAGATGACCTGGGGAATTGATGTTCGCCAGTGCAGTTGTGGTGTGGTTGGCTCTCACACCAATACCATGTTCAAGCTCCGCCCCTACCAGAGTCGCGCCCTCGATGCCGCCCGTTCGGCATTCGCCGAAGGGAAGAAGCGGTCCCTGATTGTTGCGCCTACGGGGGCTGGCAAGACGGTCATTGCTTGTGCGCTTATGGAGAGCGCCAGCAAGAAAGGCCGTAGGACACTCTTCCTGGCCCATCGCGCCGAACTAATCGAGCAGACGTCGCGCAAGCTGAATGAAATCGGGCTTGAGCACGGAATAATCAAAGCAGGTATCGAAGATGGGCGAGTTCGTCCAGATGCTCTTGTCCAGGTCGCGGCCGTGCAGACGCTTGATAGACGCCGCGATGAGATGGGCAACTACTCGGTAGTTATCGTTGATGAGGCGCACCATACGAATGCCGAGTCATGGGCCAGAGTAATCGAAGCTACGCGTTATGATGCCCTTCTTGGTCTGACGGCGACGCCATATCGCGCTGATGGGAAGGCTTTGGGGGATTATTTCGACAAGCTTGTGCTCGTTTCCTCGCTTCGGGACCTCATTGGCACTGGCCACCTCGTCGAGCCGCGTGTCTATGGTCGCGAGCCGCCAGACCTTCGTAAAGTAGAGAGGCGAGGTAACGACTATAAGCTAGAGCAACTTGCGCAGGTGATGGACCGTCCCGCGCTTGTGGAAGACATCGTGAAGGAGTGGCGAAGGCTTGCTGCTGGGCGGACAACTGTTGTGTTTGCGACCTCCATTGTGCATAGCAAGCATATTGTTGAAGGTTTTGTGCGGGCGGGGGTTAGAGCTGGCCATGTTGACGGAGAGATGGCTGCGGAGGAACGAGTGGCCGTGTTGCAGCGACTTGCTGCAGGAGACCTCGATGTCGTCTCAAACTGTCAGGTGCTCACCGAGGGCTGGGACCTTCCCCGTTGCTCAGCCGTGGTGCTAGCTCGTCCCACGCAGTCACGTTCATTATGGAAGCAGATGTGTGGCCGAGCTCTCCGTCCTTGCCCCGAAGTGGACAAGAATGACTGTCTCATTATCGACCATGCTGGCTGTTGGAAACGGCATGGCTTTCTTACGGATGAGGAGGCGCTGTCTTTGGAGGGGCGCGAGCCGCGTGAGTCGAGTGCTCCAATGCGACGCTGTCCTTCCTGCCGTGCTCAATTCCCGGGCTGGCCGCGCTATTGCCCCGAGTGTGGAGCCGCGCTTCCCAGGGGTGGTTCGTGGCTAGCGGAGGAGCCTGTCCTTTGTGAGCCACCGCTTGTCGAGGTTGGCACCCAGAGAAGTGAGCGCGAATTATTCCATCGGCTTCTTCGCGAGGCTCGTGCGGCAGGGCATGCGCCCACAAGGGCAACGGGAGAGTATTGGAGGTTGCGTGGGCAATGGCCTTCCAACTCAATTTATCCCACTGATGAAGAAGATATTCAGATTTATTGGCAGGCGAATAAGGGCAAGAAGCGCCTGTTTTGGCGTTCCCCTATTGCGCAAGCCGCCCCTGTCCCGGTTGGCGCGGCGCATCAGTGGGCGACGCCAGATATTGATGTGGCGCTGCGAACTAGTAGGTCGCAGCATTCAGTAGTGGGCGAGATGTCTGTTCGGTCGAAAGTTGATGAGTTTCCATCTCGCAGTGTTGTGAGAGGGCTGGCGGCTTGCCCTTCCTGCTTTGTGCGTGCTGGTTCCGCCTGCGTTGGTGCCCGTGGTGACATTCGTAAGTCGAACCATATTGAGCGGTTGAGGGCGGCGCACGAGATGGCGCAATCCGTAGGTTGCCCTGATTGCGGTGCAGTTGCGACTCGCGGTTGTGTGGGCCCATTCGGTGCAATGAAAACTGTCCATCCAGGTCGACTCAGGGTGGCTCTTGGAAGTGGTGCTGAATACCCGCCTTGAGTTGAAGTGCATGATTTGACAGTAGGTGCGCGTATGCCCGTTGCCCTTGAAGTCGAGTCCTCTGGGTAGCGGTGGATGCTGGCCGCTCTCCTGATGCAATGTACCTATTAGGTGTGGAGACGACCTTCAAGAAGCGCGGGTCTTCGATCCATAC
>JAEMGR010000081.1 GCA_016458225.1 Myxococcaceae bacterium JPH2
TGGAGCGGTTGGGGTGGATGAGGCGAGAGGCGGGAGTGGCGCTGCTGGTGGCGCAGGAGAAGTTGGCGGAGGAGGTGGCGGAGGGCGGCGAGGTGGTGGTGCTGGTGGACGGGGACAAGGCAGAGATTGAGAAGCGGGCAAAGACAAACATCGAAGTGGAAGTAGCCGGAGAGAACCTGGCGTACGTGCTGTTTACGTCCGGCTCGACGGGGAAGCCGAAGGGCGTGGGAGTGCCGCACCGGGCAGTGACGCGGTTGGTGAAGGGAGTGGAGTACGCGCGATTCGGAGAGGACGAGGTGGTGCTGCAGTTGGCACCACTGACATTCGACGCGTCGACGCTGGAGGTGTGGGGCGCGCTGCTGCACGGGGGGAGGCTGGAGGTGTACCCGGCGGGGACGCCGACGCTGGAGGAGTTGGGGAGGGCTTTGGAAGAGAAGCAGGTGACGACGCTGTGGCTGACAGCGGCGCTCTTCGAGCAGATGCAGGGGCGGCAAGGGGAAGCCCTGCGGAAGGTGAGGCAGGTGCTGGCAGGAGGAGACGTGCTGCCAGTGGGGCGGGTGAGAGAGAGAGTGGCGGCGGGAGTGCTGGTGAATGGGTACGGCCCGACGGAGGGGACGACTTTCACGGCATGCCACCGGATGGAGGAGGGGGAAGAGGTTGGGTGGGGAGTGGCGATTGGGCGGCCGGTGGAAAACACGAAGGTGTGGGTGTTGGACGAGTGGGGGAAGGAAGTCCCGGTGGGGGTGTGGGGCGAGCTGTACGTGGGAGGAGAGGGTTTGGCGCGAGGGTACGAGGGGCGGCCGGAGTTGACGGCGGAGCGCTTCGTGCCGAGCGGGTACGGGGATGGACAGAGGCTGTATCGGACAGGGGACGTGGCGAGGTGGGCGAGGAGAGGGGTGCTGGAGTTTGGAGGGAGAAGAGACGGGCAGGTGAAGGTGCGCGGGTACCGGGTGGAGGCGGGAGAGGTGGAGGCCGCGCTGGTGGGGTTGGGAGGGGTGAGGGAAGCGGTGGTGGTGGCGAGGGAGGACGGGGCGGAGGGGAAGAGGTTGGTGGGGTACGTGACGCCGGAGGAGGGCGCGGCGGTCAGCGTGGAGGAGTTGAGGGAGGGGCTGAGGAGGAAGTTGCCGGAGTACATGGTGCCGACAGCCTTTGTGGTGCTGGAGGCCTTGCCGGTGACGGCGAACGGGAAGGTGGACAGGAGGGCCCTGCCCGCGCCGGAGATGACCGACGTGCGACGCGGCGAGTACGTGGCGCCGCGGACCGAAACAGAAGCCGTGATCGCGAGCCTGTGGGCCACGGTGCTGAATCAGCCGAAGGTGGGATTGCGCGACGACTTCTTCGCCCTCGGAGGGCATTCGCTCCTGGCGACGCAGCTGGTGTCGCGCATCCGCGAGTCGCTGACGATCGAACTCCCGCTGCGCACCATCTTCGAGGCCCCCACCGTGGAGGCCCTGTCGAAGCGTGTGGAGCAATCGCGGGCAGAGGCGTCGGGTGTCGTGGCGCCGCCGCTCGGACGGATGGAGCGACGAGGTGAACCGCCCCTGTCGTTCGCGCAGCAGCGGCTGTGGTTCCTCGCGCAGCTCGAACCGACGAGCACGGTCTACCACGTCCCCTTGATCGTGCGATTGACAGGGGCGCTCGATGCGGAGGCGCTCGCGTTCAGCATCGACGCACTCATTGCGCGACACGAAGCCCTGCGCACCACGTTCGGAGTCGTCGACGGCGAGCCTGTCCAACGAATCGCCACCCACGCGCTCTCCGCGCTCCAGCGAGTGGAGCTGCGTGGCCTGTCGCCTGACTCGATTGACGTCGAGGTCCGGCGCCACCTCGAAGACGTGGTGGGGCGGCCGTTCGATCTCGAGCAGGGACCTCTTCTCCGCACCCTGTTGTTGACGCTGTCGGAGCAAGAGCACGTGCTCGCACTGGTCATGCACCACATCGTCTCGGACGGTTGGTCCATGGGCGTGCTCGTCGAGGAGCTGACGGCGCTCTACTCGGCGCGCGTGCGTGGCGTGGCAGCCTCGCTACCGAGTCTCCCCATCCAATACGCGGACTACGCAATCTGGCAGCGCGAGTGGCTGCGGGGAGACGTGCTGGAGTCGCAGCTCGCGTACTGGCGGCGTCAGCTCGCGGGTGCGCCTCGGGCCTTGGAGCTGCTGACGGATCGACCTCGTCCCGCGGTGCAATCGGTGGACGGGGCTGCGCTTCCCTTCGCCCTCGGCCGAGCGCTGAGTGACGGCGTCAAGGCGCTCGCGCAGCGCGAAGGCGCAACGCCATACATGGTGCTGCTGACCGCGTATCAAGTGGTGCTGGCGAGGAACGCGGGACAGGACGAGGTGTGCGTGGGTTCGCCGATCGCGAACCGGACGCGGGGAGAGATGGAGGGGCTGCTCGGGTTCTTCGTCAACACCGTGGTGATGCGGACGCAGGTGAAGGGGAACCCGCGCTTCCGCGAAGTGTTGTCGCAGGTGAGAGCGACGACGCTGGAGGCGTACGCGCACCAGGACGTGCCTTTCGAGAAGCTCGTGGAGGAGCTGAGGCCAGAGCGTGACTTGAGCCGCAGTCCGCTCTTCCAAGCGATGTTCACGTTGGACAGCACGCCCAAGTCATCAGGTCACGCCATGCCGGGGCTGAGTCTGCGGCCCGTCTCCGTGG
>JAEMGR010000082.1 GCA_016458225.1 Myxococcaceae bacterium JPH2
AGCGACGACGCTGGAGGCGTACGCGCACCAGGACGTGCCTTTCGAGAAGCTCGTGGAGGAGCTGAGGCCAGAGCGTGACTTGAGCCGCAGTCCGCTCTTCCAAGCGATGTTCACGTTGGACAGCACGCCCAAGTCATCAGGTCACGCCATGCCGGGGCTGAGTCTGCGGCCCGTCTCCGTGGAGCACCGAGTCGCCCGCTTCGATCTCACGTTGGGACTCGTGGACGGCGAGGACGGCTTCACGGGCGAGCTCGAGTACGCCACGGCGCTCTTCGACGGGGAGACAGTGCAGAGGTGGGCGAGGCAGGT
>JAEMGR010000083.1 GCA_016458225.1 Myxococcaceae bacterium JPH2
ATCCACGGTGTCCCCGGGTGACAGCAGATGGCACGTGGTGATGGCCGTGCTCTCCGTGGGGCCGTAGGCGTTGAGCACCGAGCGGCCCTGCGCCAGTCGCGCGCGAGCGCTGGGGACCGGCATCACGTCACCACCCGCGACGAGCTGCCGCACCCGCGCGAGCGCTTCCGGCTCGTGCTGCTGCATCAGGTCAAAGAGCGCGGCGGACGTGAAGATCGTGGAGACCTTGCGCGTGGTGATGAGGCGCGCGAGCTGCGCAACATCCGGCGCATGTGGCGGCGCGAGAACCAGCCGGCCGCCGTGCAGGAGCGCACCCCAGATCTCCAGGGTGGAGGGGTCGAACGTCAGCGCGGTCGACTGGAGAATGACCTCCTGTGGCCCGAGCTGGACGAAGGTCGAACCGAACAACAAGCGAACCACGCCGCGATGCGGGATGGCCACGCCCTTGGGCTTCCCCGTGGAGCCCGACGTGTACGTCACATACGCGAGGCTCTCCGCCCAGACCTCCAGCGGTGGAGCATCGCCGCGCGAACGGGCGATTCGCTCGGCCTCGGCGTCCAGGCGCACGACCGGGCGACTCCCCACGGGGAGCGTTGATGCCAGCGCCTCCTGCG
>JAEMGR010000084.1 GCA_016458225.1 Myxococcaceae bacterium JPH2
ATACGCGAGGCTCTCCGCCCAGACCTCCAGCGGTGGAGCATCGCCGCGCGAACGGGCGATTCGCTCGGCCTCGGCGTCCAGGCGCACGACCGGGCGACTCCCCACGGGGAGCGTTGATGCCAGCGCCTCCTGCGTGAGCACCGCCGCCGCGCCCGCGTCTCCGAGGAGGAAGGACAGCCGCTCCGACGGCTGGGCTGGATCCAACGGCACGTAGCTGCCGCCCATCTTGAGGATGCCCAGCAACCCCACGATGAGGTCCAGGCTCCGATGCATGCAGACCGCGATGCGCGGTGCGGGCCCCAGCCTCAGGCTCAGCAAGTGCCACGCGAGCTGATTCGCGCGCGTGTCGAGCTCCGCGTAGGTCAGCGACGTGTCCTCGAACTCGACGGCGACGGCGCTGGGGGCCCGGCGGACCTGGAGCGCGAACAACTCCGGCAACGTGGCCTCGCGCGGAAAGTCCGCCTGCGTGGCGTTCCAGTCCTCCAGGACCTGCTTCCGTTCAGCGGACCCCATGACGGCGAGCGCGCTGATCCGCTCCCCGGCATCGCGAGTGACCGCCTCCAACAGGTGGAGGAAGTGCGATGCGAAGCGCTCAGCGGTCGCCGGGGTGAAGAGGTCCTGGCTGTATTCGAGCGCGCCCTCCAGTGCCCCGCCGCGCGCCATGAGTGACAGGCCCAGGTCGAACCGTGCCGTGTCCGGCGCATTGGGAAGGATGTCCACGCGCACGCCCGGCAGCGAGGGCGGTGCCATGGGCGCGTTCTGCAATGCGAACATCACCTGGAAGAGCGAGCCGCGCTCCGAGTCGCGCTCGCCGCCCAGGGCCTCCACGAGCCGATCGAAGGGGACATCCTGGTGCGTGTAGGCCGTCAGGGCTTCGGCGCGCACGCGGCGGATCAGCTCCGTGAACGAGGGGTCCCCATTCAGGTCCGCGCGCAGGACCACCGTGTTGACGAAGAAGCCAATGAGCGGCTCCAGCTCCGGGCGGCTCCGCTGCGCAATCGGGCTGCCGACGCAGAAGTCACGCTGGCCCGAGTAGCGCGCCAACAGGGCCTGGAACGCGGCGAGCAGGACCATGAACAAGGTCGAGCCCTCGGCGCGTCCCATCCGCTCCAGGGCGACCACGCGCTCCTCGGGGATGAGGAAGAAGCGGCTGGCGCCTCGGAGGCTGCGGGTCGCGGGTCGACGGAAGTCGGTGGGCAACTCCAGCACGGGCACACCTTGGAGGCGCGTGCGCAGGATCTGCACCTGGGACTGGAGGGCTTCGGAGCGAGCCCACTCTCGCTGCCAGCTCGCGAAGTCCGCGTACTGGAGGGGCAGCGCCGGCAGGGCCGCGGCGGTGTGCCGTGTGAGGGCCTCGTAGTGCGCTGCGACCTCGGTCACGAGCACGCCCATGGACCACCCGTCCGAGACGATGTGGTGCATGCACAGCAGCAGCACGTGTTCGGATTCAGCCACGCGCAGCAGTCGGGTGCGCAGCAGCGGTCCGGTGCTCAGGTCGAACGGATGGTGTGACTCCTCCGCGATCCGGTCGCGCAGGTGGGACTCGGGCAACGCGCGGATGTCCTCCACGGGGAGTGGCCATGAGCCAGGCGCGGGATGGATGTGCTGCCAGGGTTGGCCATCACGGACCACGAACGTGGTGCGCAGCACTTCGTGTCGCTCGACCAGACGCGTGAAGGTGGCGCGAAGGGCCTCGACATCGAGCGGCCCCGACAGCCGCAGGGCCACGGGGACGTTGTACGCGGCCTGCCCCGGCTGGAGCTGATCCAGGAACCACAGCCGCTGCTGCGCGAAGGACAGGGGCATCACATCCTCGCGAGCCACGGGTCGCAGCGGCGGCATGGCCGCGCGCGAGGATCCGCGCAATATCGCGTCGAGATGCTCGGCGAGCCGCTCGATGGTCGACGCCTCGAAGAACGCGCGCAGCGACAGCTCGAGCCCCAGTCGCGCCCGGACGCGGGTGACGAGCTGGGTGGCGAGCAATGAGTGGCCGCCCAAGCTGAAGAAGTCATCGCGCAGGCCGACCTGCTCCAGGTGCAGCACCTCGCGGAACAACGTGCCCAACTGCTCCTGAAGCAGTGTCCACGACTCCGAGTCCTCCGCTCCCTTCACGCGGCCTGGTGCTGGGAGCGCGTGACGGTCGAGCTTTCCGTGAGCGGAGAGGG
>JAEMGR010000085.1 GCA_016458225.1 Myxococcaceae bacterium JPH2
CACTCGCCTCCTTCTGCCAGGCCGAAGGCGTCACCCCCTTCATGGCCCTCCTCGCCCTCTGGCAGACGCTCCTCTCTCGCTACTCCGGCCAGCTCGACATCTCCGTCGGCTCCCCCATCGCTGGCCGCCAGCGCGCAGAGACCGAGTCCCTCATCGGCTTCTTCGTCAACACCCTCGTCCTTCGCTCCTCCCTCCAGCCCCACCTCTCCTTCCGACACCTCCTCTCCTCCGTCCGCTCCACCGCCCTCTCCGCCTTCGAGCACCAGGACGTCCCCTTCGAGAAGCTCGTCGAAGTCCTCCACCCCCAGCGCTCCCTCAGCCACTCCCCTCTTTTCCAAGTCCTCCTCGTCCTCCAAAACACCCCCGCCTCCTCTCTCTCCCTCCCCGGCCTCTCCTTCCTCCCCCTCGCTCGCGACTTCGAGGCCACCAAGGCCGACCTCTCCCTCTCTCTCTCCGACTCCCCCTCCGGCCTCCGCGGCTCCCTCTCCTTCCGCTCGGACATCTTCGACTCCTCCACTGCCTCTCGCCTCGCCCTCCACCTCCGCACCCTCCTCGACTCCGTCCTCGCCTCTCCCGACGCCCCCCTCGCCTCACTCCAGCTCCTCTCTCCAGAAGAGCGCTCCACCCTCCTTCGCGACTGGAATGACACCCACCAGTCATTCCCCTGGCGCGGCTGCTTCCATGAGGCCTTCGAGGCCCAGGCGGCCCTCTCGCCTCTCGCCCTCGCCGTCCTCGACGACTCCTCCGCCCTCTCCTTCGCCGAGCTCAACTCCCGCGCCAATCAGCTCGCCCACCACCTGCGTGCCCTCGGCGTCGGGCCCGAAGTCCGCGTCGCCCTCTGCTTCGAGCGCTCCTCCCTCTCCCTCGTCGCCCTCCTCGCCATCTTCAAGGCCGGCGGCGCCTACGTCCCCCTCGACTCCTCCGCACCTCCTGAGCGCCTCGCCTTCATGCTTCACGACTCCGGCGCGCTCCTCCTCCTCTCTCAATCCCACCTCGCCCACCTCTTCCCCTCCTCCACTCCCTCTCTCTTCCTCGACGCCGCCTCGTCTCTTTTGGAGGCATTCCCCTCCTCCAATCCCTCTCACCTCTCGCTGCCCCAGCACCTCGCCTACGTCATCTACACCTCCGGCAGCACCGGCAAGCCCAAGGGCGTCCTCATCCAGCACGCCTCCCTCATGAATCTCCGGGCGGCCCTCGCTTCCTCCGTCTACTCAGACGTCTCCTCTCCCCTCCGCGTCAGCCTCAACGCGCCCCTCTCCTTCGACGCCTCCGTCAAGCAACTCATCCAACTCGTTGACGGGCACTCCCTCCTCTTCGTCCCTCAAGCCGCTCGCGAGGAGCCCTCCCTCCTCGTCGCCTGGGCCGCCGCCCACCACCTCGACGTCCTCGACTGCTCCCCCTCTCTCCTCCGCCTCCTCCTCGACGAAGGCCTCGCTTCCTCTCGGCCTCTTCGCGTCCTCGTCGGAGGCGAGCA
>JAEMGR010000086.1 GCA_016458225.1 Myxococcaceae bacterium JPH2
CCTCCGTCTACTCAGACGTCTCCTCTCCCCTCCGCGTCAGCCTCAACGCGCCCCTCTCCTTCGACGCCTCCGTCAAGCAACTCATCCAACTCGTTGACGGGCACTCCCTCCTCTTCGTCCCTCAAGCCGCTCGCGAGGAGCCCTCCCTCCTCGTCGCCTGGGCCGCCGCCCACCACCTCGACGTCCTCGACTGCTCCCCCTCTCTCCTCCGCCTCCTCCTCGACGAAGGCCTCGCCTCCTCTCGGCCTCTTCGCGTCCTCGTCGGAGGCGAGCATGTCGATGACTCGCTCTGGGCTCGCATCGCCGCGCTCCCCTTCCTCTCCTGCTTCAACGTCTACGGCCCCACCGAGTGCACCGTCGACGCCTCCTCTCGCCTCGTCGCTCCCAACTCGCGGCCCGCCCTCGGCAAGCCTCTCCCCAACGTCTCTCTCTTCGTCCTCGACGACGCCCTCTCGCCCTGCCCCATTGGCGTCCCGGGCGAACTCTTCATCGGCGGCGCGGGCCTCGCGCGTGGCTACCTCGACAGGCCCTCGCTCTCCGCCGAGCGCTTCATCCCCAATCCCTTCTCAACCCTCCCCGGTGAGCGCCTCTACCGCACCGGTGACAAGGCACGCTGGCTCCCCTCCGGTGAAGTCGAGTACCTCGGCCGTCTCGACTTCCAGGTGAAGCTCCGCGGCTTCCGCATTGAGTTGGGTGAAGTCGAAGCCGCACTCCAGGCACTTCCCTCCATCGACCGCGCGCTCGTCCTCGCGCGCGAGGATGTCCCTGGGGACACGCGCCTCGTCGCCTACCTCCTCGGCACGCCCGCCTCCCCCGCCTCCCTCCGCGACGCGCTCCGCGCCTCTCTCCCCGACTACATGCTCCCCTCTGCCTTCATCTTCCTGAAGGCTTTCCCTCTCACCTCTCACGGCAAGCTCGACCGTCGTGCCCTCCCTCCTCC
>JAEMGR010000087.1 GCA_016458225.1 Myxococcaceae bacterium JPH2
CACCGTCGCCTCCCTCGCTCGCGAACTCACGCGGCTTCAGGGCGCTCCGGTGGACGTTCCGGAGCCTGCGCCCCGGCCCGCGAACGAGCCCCCCGCGCTGTCTCCCGCCCAGGAGCGGCTGTGGTTCATCCAGCAACTCCATCCGGACTCCGGCGCGTACCACATCCCCCAGGCGGTCGAGCTGAAGGGGGCGGTGGATCCCGACGCACTCGATGCGGCGCTGCGGCTGTTGCTCGAACGGCACCCCGTGCTGCGGATGACGGTGGCCTCGCATCAGGGACAGCCTCGGGCCTCGCTCTCGGATTTGCCCTCGCGCGCGCTCCAGGTCGAGCGCGTGGAGGCCCTGGCTCGCGATGCGGGCTGGATGGAACAGCGGCTCCTTCAGGAGTCGTGGCGCCCGTTCTCGTTGGAGCAGGGTCCGCTGTATCGCTTCTTGCTGCTCCAGACGGGCGGCGGCGTCTCGGTGCTGCTGCTCGTCTTCCACCACCTCGTGGTGGATGGACTGTCGCTGGACATCCTGATGCGCGAGCTGGGCGCGGCCTATGCCGACGCCAGCATCGGTGACATCCCCGCGCTGCCCTCCGTGCCGCTCCAGTACTTCGACGTGTCCGCGTGGCAACGCTCGGAGCCCGTGCTCGCGCGGGAGGATGCGCAACTCAGTTACTGGAAGCACCAGCTCGCGGGAGTGCCGGACCTCCTCCAGCTCCCCACGGACAAGGCGCGGCCCGCCGTGCTCACGCACCAGGGCGCGTCCACCGGCCTCCAGGCAGTGCCTGCCGAGATAGCGGAGGCCGTGCAAGGGCTCGCGCGCGAGCACCGCGCCACGCCGTTCATGGTGCTGTACGCCGCGTTCGCCGCGCTGCTGTATCGATACTCGCAGCAAGAGGACTTCTGCGTCGGCACGCCGGTGTCCGGGCGCACGCATCCGGCCACCGAGGGCGTCGTCGGACTCATGGCCAACACCGTGGCGCTGCGCACGCGACTGGACGACCGCACTCCCTTCTCTGCGCTGCTCGCGCAGGTGCGTGACACCACCCTGGGCGCGCTCGCGCATCAGGATGTTCCCTTCGAGCGATTGGTCCGTGCCCTCGGCGTGGAGCGCGGACTCGGCCATGCGCCGCTGTTCCAGGTGCTGTTCGACCTGCACCGTGCGCAGGGCTCGCTCGCGGAGGCCTTCCGTGGACTGCGTGCCCGGCCGGTTCCCGTGGACGTGCGCGCCAGCCCGTTCGACCTCGCGCTCAGCGTCCTCGAAGGACCGACAGGCTTCGAGCTGGTCCTTCGCTACAGCGGCGAGCTGTTCGAGCCCGGTACCGCGCACGCCTTCGTCGCGCACTATCTCCAGCTTCTCGCGCAGGCCGTGGCTTCTCCCGGCACGCCCGTGGCTCGGCTGTCGCTGCTCGCGCCCGACGCACGCGCCCAGGTGCTCGTCCCGGCTCGCTCACCCGCGCCCGACTTCGACCTGGACACCTGTCTGTCCGAGCGCATCACCGCGCACGCGCGACGTACGCCCGAGCATGTGGCGCTCGCGTCCTCGCAGGCCCAGTGGACCTACGCGGCGCTGGAGAGCCACACCACCCGCGCCGCGCGCAGGCTGCGGGCCCAGGGCGTCACGTTCGAGTCCGTGGTCGCGGTGCTCGGTCATCGCTCCGAGGCCACCGTGCGCGCGGTGCTGGCCCTGCACAAGGTCGGCGCCGCGTACCTCCCGCTGGACACGCAGCTTCCGTCCGCGCGCCTCGCGCAACTCCTGGCCGAGAGCCGCGCGCCCTTCGTCCTTCCGCTGGAGGGCTCGGGCGCAGCGCTGGACGCGATGCTCGCGGAGCTTCCCGCGTCGCAGCGCCCGCGCGTGGTGACGCTCGACGGATGGGAGTCCGAGTCCACCGAGCCGCTGTCCCCGAGCGTCACGCCGAGGACGCTGGCCTATGCCCTGTTCACCTCGGGCTCCACGGGCACGCCCAAGGGCGTGATGGTGGACCATCGGGGAATGCTCAACCACCTGCTGGGTATGCAGCAGGGGCTGGGCATGGGCCCGGACGATGTGCTCGCGCAGACGGCGCCGCTGTCCTTCGACATCTCCATCTGGCAGATGCTCGGCGCGCTCGTCGGCGGTGGCACCACCTTCGTCGTGGAGGACGAGGGGGTGCGCGAGCCGCCTCGGCTGGCCACCGCGCTTCAGCACGCGGGCGTCACCGTCTCGGAGCTGGTGCCCTCGTTGCTGCAAGCCGTGTTGGAGGACTCTCCGGAGGGCGCGCTCAACGGCCTGCGCAGGATGGTCACCATCGGCGAGGCGCTGACACCCGCCACCTGCCGCGCATGGTTCGAGCGATACCCGCGCATCCCGCTCGTCAACGCCTACGGCCCCGCCGAGTGCGCCGACACCGCGTCGCTGCACACGATGCATTCGCCGCCCTCGGGCGCGAGCACGCCCATCGGCGCGCCCAAGGGCAACATGGAGCTGTACGTGTTGGACGCGGCGCTCCAGCCCGTCCCGCGCGGCGTCCCGGGTGAGCTGTACATCGGCGGAACGGGCGTGGGCCGTGGCTATCTCGGCCGCCCCGACCTCACCGCCGAGCGCTTCGTGCCCCATCCCTTCAG
>JAEMGR010000088.1 GCA_016458225.1 Myxococcaceae bacterium JPH2
GACATGCCCGTCGCGGTCCTCGCCACCCTCAAGGCCGGCGCGGCCTACCTCCCGCTCGACCCGTCGTATCCCTCCGAGCGCCTCGCCTTCATGCTCGAGGACACCTCCGCATCCCTCGTCCTCGCCCACTCCCTCTTCGCCGCATCACTCCCGTCCGCGACGAAGGCGCACGTCCTCCGCCTCGACGAGCACGCCTCGGACATTGCCCGCTGCCCCACACACTCGCTCGCGCTGGAGCTGTCCACCGAGACGCCCTGCTACTTCGTCTACACGTCTGGCAGCACCGGCAAGCCCAAGGGCATCGTGATGCCGCACCGGGCCGCGTCGAACATGTTGACGTGGCAGCTCGCGCGCAATCGTCAGCCCACCGGCACCACGCTCCAGTTTGCCTCGCTCAACTTCGACGTCTCCTTCCAGGAGCTGTTCGGCACCTGGGGCAACGGCGGCACGGTGGTGCTCATCACCTCCGACCTTCGCAGGGACCCACCGGCCCTGCTGCGCCACATGGTGCGGCATCAGGTAACGCGCCTCTTCGCGCCCTTCGTCGCGCTCCAGGCGCTCTGCGACGCCGCCATGCACGAGACGGAGCTGCCGCCACTCACCGAGGTCATCACCGCGGGTGAGCAACTCCAGGTGACGCCCGCGCTCGTCGCATTCTTCGAGCGACTGCCCGAGTGCACCCTGGAGAACCAGTACGGTCCCTCGGAGACCCACGTCGCCACCGCGTGGCTCGCGCCGGGAGCGCCCAAGACCTGGCCCATGCTGCCTCCCGTGGGCGTGCCCATCGCGAGCCTCGGCGTGTACATCCTGGACCCCGCGGGCGAGCCCAGCCCCATCGGCGTACCGGGCGAGGTCTTCATCGGGGGTGGGAGCCTGGCCCTGGGCTATCACGCACGGCCGGACCTCACCGCCGACCGCTTCGTCCCGTCACCGCTGAACACCACGCCAGGAGCCCGCCTCTATCGCACCGGAGACAAGGCCCGCTGGCTGGCCAACGGAAACATCGAGTTCCTCGGCCGACTCGATGGACAGGTGAAGCTGCGCGGCTTCCGCATCGAACTGGGCGAAGTCGAGGCCGCCCTGCGCGCGCTCCCGCACGTCAAGGACGCGGTGGCCGTGGTGCGCGAGGACGTGCCGGGCCGCCGTCAGCTCGTCGGCTACGTCGTGGGCCCCACCAACGAGTGGGACGCGGACCTCGCGCGCCGGACCCTCGCGCGCCAGCTCCCCGAGTACATGGTGCCCGCCGCGCTCGTCCGACTGGAGTCATTGCCGCTCTTGCCCAGCGGGAAGGTCCACCGAGGCGGCCTGCCCACCGTCAGTGGAGATGGGCTGGCCACGCGAGACTTCATGCCGCCCCGCACCTCGATGGAGAAGGTCGTGGCGGACATCTGGGCACCGCTGCTGGGCGCCTCGGAGGTCGGCGCGCGAGACCACTTCTTCGAGTTGGGTGGACACTCGCTGCTGGCCACGCAGGTGGCCTCGCGTCTGCGAGAGGCCCTCCAGACGGACTTCCCCATCCGACTCCTCTTCGAGCTGCCCAACCTCGCGGACCTCGCGGCGCGGCTCGAAACGTTGCGGCAAGGCGCTCCCGGCGTTCGCGCGCCAGCGCCCATCGCCGTGCCTCGCGACGTCGTCGTGCCCCAGTCCTTCGCGCAGCAGCGCCTGTGGTTCATCGCGCAGATCGACCGCACGGGACACTCGTACAACGTCCCCATCTTCACGCGGCTCAAGGGCGCGCTGGATGTCCCTGCGCTGGAGCGCACCCTGCGCGAGCTGATC
>JAEMGR010000089.1 GCA_016458225.1 Myxococcaceae bacterium JPH2
CGCACGGGACACTCGTACAACGTCCCCATCTTCACGCGGCTCAAGGGCGCGCTGGATGTCCCTGCGCTGGAGCGCACCCTGCGCGAGCTGATCCGCCGTCACGAGGTTCTCCGCACCACCTTCGCGGAAGTGGATGGACAGCCGGTCCAGTGCATCGCGCCCGAGCTGCCCTTCTCGCTGAGCGTACGAACCCTCGCGGAGAACGACCGCGACGACGCCGCCATCCGAGCCCACGCGGAGCACGAAGTCCGTCAGCCGTTCGACCTGCGCCACGGCCCGCTCTTCCGAGCCTCGGTGCTGAAGGTCCACGACGACGACCACGTCGTGCTACTCAACTTCCACCACACCATCTTCGATGGCTGGTCCATCGACGTGCTCTCGAAGGAGCTGAGCGCCGCGTACACCGCCTTCGTCAGCGGTTCAGCTCCGACGCTCCCGCCGCTGCCCATCCAATACGCGGACTTCGCCCAGTGGCAGCGCTCCTGGCTCCAGGG
>JAEMGR010000090.1 GCA_016458225.1 Myxococcaceae bacterium JPH2
AGCTCCCGCACGAGCACGCCCATGGACCAGCCATCCGAGACGATGTGATGCAGGCTCAGGAGCAGCCAGTGCTCCTGCTCGGCGAGCAACAACAGGCTCGCGCGCAGCAGGGGGCCGGTGGTGAGTGAGAAGGGGCAGGTGGCTTCGGTCTCCGCGTGGCGCCGTGCTTCGCGCTGTCGCTCGGTCTCCGGCTGCGCGCGCAGATCGACGAGCGACAGGGTGAAGCGCTCGGGCGCGGCGATGACCTGCACGGGGCCGTCGCTCGTTTCGCGGAAGGTCGTGCGCAGCACTTCATGCCGATGGAGGACGACCTCCAGCGCGCGACGCAGCGCTTCCACGTCCAACGCGCCGGACAGTCGCAGCGCGACGGGCATGTTGTACGTGGTCGTCCCGGGGTCGAGCTGATCAATCAGCCACAGCCGCTGCTGCGCGAACGACAGTGGCATCGTGCTCGTGCGCGGCGCTCGCACCAGCGCGGGAACGCGCGGCGCTGTCTGGGATTGCGCCTCGTCGATGCGCCTGGCGAAGGCCTCAAGAGTGGGGGCTTCGAAGATTGAGCGGAGAGGGAGTTCGACGTGGAAGGAGTCGCGGATGCGAGAGAGGAGCTGAGTGGCGAGGAGGGAGTGCCCGCCGAGCTCAAAGAAGTGGTCGAGCGAGCCGACGCGAGGGGAGTGGAGGAGGTGAGCCCAGAGGGAGGCGAGGAGGACTTCGGTGGGGGAGGAGGGGGGGACGTACTCGGAAGAAGAGGAGGAGGCGTCTGGAGGAGGGAGAGCCTTCCTGTCGACCTTTCCGCTGGGAGAGAGGGGGAAGGAGTCGAGGAAGACAAAGGAAGCCGGAAGCATGAAGTCCGGCAGCTTGAGGAGGAGGAGGGAGCGGAGGGAGGAGAGGGAGGGAGGAGGAGAGTCGTTGGAGAAGGAGAGGTAGGCGACGAGGCGAAGAGAGCCGGAGGCGTCGTGGAGAGGGAGGACGAGGGACTGGAGGACGTTGGGGAGCTGCTCGAGGGCAGCCTCAATGTCACCCAACTCAATGCGGAGTCCGCGCAGCTTCACCTGGAAGTCGGAGCGGCCGAGGTACTCGACGTTGCCGTCATGGAGCCAGCGAGCGAGGTCTCCGGTTTTGTAGAGGCGAGCGCCCGGGGAGGGAGAGAAGGGGTCGGGGAGGAAGCGCTCCGCGGTGAGGTCCGGGCGGTTGAGGTAGCCGCGGCCGACTTGGAGTCCTGAGATGAAGAGCTCGCCGGGGACGCCTGGAGGGACGGGGGAGAAGAGGGAGTCGAGGATGCGGATGTGAGTGTTGAAGACAGGGCGGCCAATGGGGATGGAGCGCCTGGACTCAGAGGGGAGGCAGTGGAAGGAGGTGACGTCGACGGCGGCCTCGGTGGGGCCGTAGAGGTTGTGGAGGGAGGCGGAGGGGAGGCGCAGGAGAGCGCGGGAGGCGAGTTCGACGGGGAGTGCCTCACCGCTGCAGATGATGCGGCGAAGGGAGAGGCAGGAGTGGACGGAGGGCTCCTCGAGGAAGGCGTGGAGCATGGAGGGGACGAAGTGGAGGGTGGTGACGCCTGAGTCGCGGATGAGGCGAGCGAGGTAGGCAGGCTCCTGGTGTCCCCCTGGGCGAGCGAGGACGAGGCGAGCGCCGACGAGGAGAGGCCAGAAGAACTCCCAGACGGAGACGTCGAAGCTGAAGGGGGTTTTCTGGAGGACGACGTCGGAGGGGGAGAGGTGGAAGGCGTGCTGCATCCAGAGGAGGCGGTTGCAGACGGGGAGGTGGGCATTCATGGCGCCCTTGGGGCGGCCGGTGCTGCCGGAGGTGAAGATGACGTAGGCGAGGGAGTCAGGGGAGGCGAGAGGGGGAGGGGGCAGAGAGGGGAAGGAGTCGAGGGAGTTGCGCTGGGAGTCGAGACAGAGGACGTGAGCGCCGAGAGAGGAGGGGAGGCGGGGGAGGAGGTGGGAGTGGGCGAGGAGGACGGTGGGGCGGGAGTCCTCGAGCATTCCCGCGAGGCGTTGGAGTGGGTAGCCGGAGTCGAGAGGGACGTAGGCGGCGCCGGCCTTGAGGGTGGCGAAGAGTGCGACGACGAGGTCGAGGGAGCGCTCGAGGCAGAGGGCGACGAGGGAGTGGTGAGAGACGCCGAGGGAGAGGAGGAGGTGTGCGAGTTGGTTGGAGCGCTCGTCGAG
>JAEMGR010000091.1 GCA_016458225.1 Myxococcaceae bacterium JPH2
CGCGCCCGCCTTGAGGATGCCCAGCATGCCCACGATGAGGTCTGGCGAGCGCTCCACGCACAAACCCACGCGACCACCCGGTCGCACGCCCAGACTCCCCAGGTGCCTCGCGAGCTGATTCGCGCGCGCCTCCACCTCGGCATACGTGAGGCGTTGCTCGCCCGAGGTGACCGCGACCGCGCTGGGCGTCTCGCCTGCCTGCATCGAGAAGAACGCATGCACGGGCAGCTCCCGAGGGAAGTCGCGGGCCGTGTCGTTCCACTCCACCAGGACGCGCCGCCGCTCCTCCGCCGTCATCAGCGGGAGGTCGAACACGCGCGACTCCGGCGCATCCAGCGCCGCTTCGATCAGGACGCGCAGCTGTCCCATCATCCGTTCGACCGTGGCCGCGTCGAACAGGTCGCTGCGGTACTCCATCCGGCCAATGAGCCCCTGCGGC
>JAEMGR010000092.1 GCA_016458225.1 Myxococcaceae bacterium JPH2
AACACGCGCGACTCCGGCGCATCCAGCGCCGCTTCGATCAGGACGCGCAGCTGTCCCATCATCCGTTCGACCGTGGCCGCGTCGAACAGGTCGCTGCGGTACTCCATCCGGCCAATGAGCCCCTGCGGCGACTCGGTGAAGGTGCCAGTCAGATCGAACTTCGCCGTGCCCGTCGTCTGATCCAGCGGCTTGAGTCGCAGGCCGTGCAGCTCCAACTCCGCCGTGGGCGTGTTCAGCAGTGTCAGCGACACCTGGAACAGCGGCGTGCGATCCGGGAGACGCGGCGGCTGGAGCACCTCCACCAGCTTCTCGAAGGGCACGTCCTGGTGCGCATAGGCCCCCAGCGTCGCCTCCTTCACGCGCCGCAACAGCTCGCGGTACGTGGGGTTCCCGTCGAGCCGAGTGCGGATGACCAGCGTGTTGACGAAGAAGCCGATCAGCGCCTCGGTCTGCGCCTGATTGCGACCCGCGATAGGCGCGCCGACGCTGATGTCGTCCTGGCCCGAGTGACGCGCCAGCACGGCCTGGAGACCGGCCAACAGGCCCATGTACAGCGTGGCGCCCTCGCTCCGACACAGGGCGGTCAGCCGCTGCATCACCGACAAGGACAGATCCACGTTGGCCACGCTCCCCGTGGGCGTCGAGCCACGCGGGCGATCCGTGGTCAGCTCCAACGCGAGGGGCGCACCCTGGAGCTGCTTCTTCCAGTAATCGAGTTGCTTCTCCAGCACCTCCCCTTGCAACCACTCGCGCTGCCACGCCGCGTAGTCCGCGTACTGGATGGACAGCTCGGGCAGCGGCGAAGGCCACCCCGCGAGGAAGGCCGCGTAGAGCGTGGCGACCTCGCGAATGAGCAGCGCGATGGACCAGCCATCCGAGACGATGTGGTGCATCGTCACGAGCAACAGGTGCTCTTGCTCCGCGACACGCAACAGGCGGGTGCGGAACAGCGGGCCTCGCGACAGGTCGAACGGACGGATCGCCTCCTCACGCGTGAGGCGCACGGCCTCCTGCTCCCGAGCGGAGAGAGGAATGGAGGTCAGGTCCTCGACGGAGAGGAGCATCGTCGCCGCCGGGTCGATGACCTGGACGGGCTTGCCGTTGCGCGCGGCGAAGTGCGTGCGGAGCACCTGGTGTCGTCTCACCACCTCGGTGAAGGCGCGTTGGAGTGCAGCCACCTCCAGCGGTCCCTCCATCCGAACCGCCGCGGGGATGTTGTAGACCGAACCACCCGGTTCGAGTTGGTCCAGGAACCACAACCGCTGCTGTGCGAAGGACGGCTCCACCTCGACCTTCCGCGCCAACAGCGAGGGCGCGCTCACCGCGGGGCGCGCATCCTGTACGGGCGGAGGATCGCGAGGCACCGGGCGAGGCTCGGTCCCCGTGGGCGCTGGCCGTGGAGGGACCATCCCGTCCAGGTGCTTCGCCAATCCCGCGACGGTCGGCTCATCGAACAGCGTCCCGAGGGGCAGCTCGACCCCGAAGTCATTGCGCACACGGGAGACGACCTGCGTGGCCAGCAGCGAGTGGCCTCCGAGCGCGAAGAAGCTGTCGTGGACGCCCACGTCGGCCAGCCGCAACACCTGGGCATAGAGGGCCGCGAGCTTGCGCTCCGTGGCCGTGCGCGGTGCGACGTGCACCCCCTGCGAACGTGCGGTCAGGTCCGGGGCAGGAAGCGCCGCGCGGTTCAGCTTG
>JAEMGR010000093.1 GCA_016458225.1 Myxococcaceae bacterium JPH2
AGCAGGTTCGCCACGCTCGAGCACGCCACCAGCAGCACGAAGCCCACCGCCCCCAACAGCATCCACAGCGTCCCTCGCACGTCCCCCACCACCAGGTCCTCCATGGAGCTGACGCTGACGCCCCAGCCGCCGTCCTTGTAGTTGTCGGGGTACGCCGCCTCCTGCTCACCCGCCACCCGCGCCAGGTCCTTGCGCGCCGCCTCCAGCGTCACGCCGGGCTTCAGCCGCGCCACCACGTCCAGGTAGCGATTGCCACGCCGAGCATCCGGGGACGTCATGGGCGGAGGCGCGAAGGGAATGTAGAGGTCCATGTCCGCCGGATACGACACGCCCGGGGGCAGCACGCCCACCACCGAGTAGGACTCACCATCGAGCACGAGCACCTTGCCGAGCACCGCGGGGTCCTTGGCGAAGTGGATCCGCCACGCCTTCTGCGTGAGCACCACTTCCTTGTCGCGGCCCGGCGTCTCCGTCTCTTGCGTATAGAAGCGCCCCAGCATCGGCTGCACGCCGAGCGTGGTGAAAAGCGACGCCGTTCCGTACACGACGTTGAAGCGCAGCGGCGTGTCGCCACCGGTCATCGTCAGGCTGGTCGGCGCGTACGCCGCCACGCTCTCGAAGACCCGCGGCATCTCGAGGTAGTCGTGGTACTCGGGCACGGACACCGAGATGTCCTTCAAGTCCGCGGCCTTGAAGTTGCCGAAGAGGTGCACGAGCCGCGAGGGCTCTCGGAACGGCGGCGGCGTGAGCAGCACCCCGTTCACCACGCTGAAGACCGCGCTGTTCGCGCCAATCCCCAGCGCGAGCGCCAGCACCGCGGCCAACACGAAACCTGGGCTGCCCTTCAACGTGCGCAGCGCATACTTCACGTCCTGAAGCAACATGCTCATGGATTCACTCACTCCGCGCGCAGCGCGATGATGGGGTCCACCTGCGTCGCCCGACGCGCGGGCAACCAGGTCGCGATGAAGGCCACGCCGCTCAGCAGCGCCGCCACGCCCACGAACGTCCACGGGTCATACGCTGTCACCCCAAACAGCATCGACCCCAACAGCTTCGCCAATCCCAGCGACAACACCAG
>JAEMGR010000094.1 GCA_016458225.1 Myxococcaceae bacterium JPH2
TGAAGGCCACGCCGCTCAGCAGCGCCGCCACGCCCACGAACGTCCACGGGTCATACGCTGTCACCCCAAACAGCATCGACCCCAACAGCTTCGCCAATCCCAGCGACAACACCAGCCCCACGCCCACGCCCAGCGCCGCCAGCTTCATTCCTTGTCCCAACACCAGCCTCAACACGTCCCCCCGCTCCGCCCCCAGCGCCATGCGAATCCCCATCTCGCGCGTCCGCTGCGCCACCGTGTACGCAATCACTCCGGAAATTCCCAACGCCGCCAGCACCAGCGACACGCCCGCGAACAACCCCATCAGTAGCGCCGACAGTCGCCGCGAGCCAATGGACCCATCCACCAATCGCGACAGCGGGCTCACCGCGAACATCGGCACGTCGCGGTCCACCGCGCGCAACTCCGCCTCCACGCTCGCGCGCAGGCTGTCCTTCGCGCGCACGGCGAGCGCCAGTTCCGCGGAGGGAAACTGCGCGAGGGCGTAGTACATGGCGGGGCGCGCGGGTTGATCCACGCCCCACTCGCGCAAGTCGTCGATGACGCCCACCACCGTCGTCCAGGCCGCGGAGGGATTTCCCAGCCGCAGGCGCTTGCCCACCGCGTCGCCTCGAGGCCAGAAGAAATCCGCGAGCGACTTGTTGATGATCGCCGCACCCGGCGCGCTGGCGTCATCGCGCGAATCCACCATGCGGCCCTCGCGCAGCGTCGCGCGCAGCGTGCGCAGATAGTCGGGAGACACCGTGCGGAACTGCACCACCGGCCACACCTCGCCCGGGGCCTTCGCCCGTCCTTCAATCTCGAAGCCGCGCGACAGGCGCCCGCCCAGCGGCAGGATGTTGGTGAGCCCCGCCGACTCCACCCCGGGCAGCGCCTGCACGCGCGCCAACAGCTCGCGCTGGAAGGCCACCTGACGCTCCGCTTCCTTGTAGCGCGCGGCCGGGAGCGTGAGCTGTCCCGTCAGCACGCCCTCGGGAGTGAAGCCCACATCCACCGAGCGCAGCGCCATGAAGCTCTTCGCGAACAGGCC
>JAEMGR010000095.1 GCA_016458225.1 Myxococcaceae bacterium JPH2
CGCGCCCGCCTTGAGGATGCCCAGCATGCCCACGATGAGGTTCGGCGAGCGCTCCACGCACAGGCCCACGCGGTCTCCGACGCGAACCCCCAGGGTCCTCAAGTGCCAGGCCACCTGGTTGGCTCGCGTGTTGATCTGCGCGTAGGTGAGGCGCTGCTCACCTGAGGTGACGGCCACCGCGGCAGGCAGGGCGTCCGCCTGCATGGCGAAGAGGGCGGTCAGCGGCAGCTCGCGCGGGAAGTCGCGGGCCGTGTCGTTCCACTCCAGCAGGACGCGCCGCCGCTCCTCCGCCGTCATCAGCGGGAGGTCGGACACGCGCGTCTCCGGCGAGGCGAGCGCCGCTTCGAGGAGCTGCCTCAGGTGCCGGGCCATGCCCTCTACGGTGGAGGACTCGAACAGCGCCGTGCTGTAGGTGAAGCCGCCCACGAA
>JAEMGR010000096.1 GCA_016458225.1 Myxococcaceae bacterium JPH2
GACACGCGCGTCTCCGGCGAGGCGAGCGCCGCTTCGAGGAGCTGCCTCAGGTGCCGGGCCATGCCCTCTACGGTGGAGGACTCGAACAGCGCCGTGCTGTAGGTGAAGCCGCCCACGAAGCCTTCGGCCTCGCGTTGCAGGGCCAGCTCCAGGTCGAAGCGCGTGACGCCGTGTTCGGTTTGCAGCGGGCGCAGCGAGAGGCCGGGAAGGGCCAGCTCCGGCAGCGGGGTGTTGTGCAGGTTGAAGGTGACCTGGAAGAGCGGCGAGCGTCCCAGGTCACGCGCGGGCCGCAGCTCCTCCACGAGCTTCTCGAAGGGGAGTTCCTGGTGCTCATAGGCCCCGAGGGTCGTGTCGCGCACTTGCGCGAGCAGCTCGCGGAACGTGGTGCTCCGCTGGATGCGCGCCCGCAGCACGAGAGTGTTCGCGAAGAAGCCGATGATGTTCTCGGTATCCGCGTGACGTCGCCCGGCGATGGGCGCGCCGACGAGCAAGTCCTCCTGGCCACTGTAGCGGTGCAGCAAGGCGTCGAAGGCGGCCAGGAGCACCATGAACGGCGTCGCCCCGTCGCGCTGGGCTCGGGACTCGATGGCGAGGCTCAGCTCACGGGGGAGATGCATGCGCACCGCTGCGCCGCGATACGACTGGTGGGTCGGGCGCGGGTTGTCCGTGGGCAGCTCCAGGTGGGACGGCGCCTGCGCGAGCTGGTGCTTCCAGTATCCGAGCTGCGTCGCCAGCACCTCGCCCTGGAGCCAGCCTCGCTGCCATACCGCGTGGTCGGCGTACTGGACCGACAGGTCCGGGAGGGGTGACGGCAATCCCCGAAGCGCGGCCGCGTAGAGCTGGGCCATGTCGCGCACGAGCACGCCCATGGACCAGCCGTCCGAGATGATGTGATGCAGGTTGAGCACCAGGAAGTGCTCGGTGTCGCTGAGCTTCAAGAGGAGCGCCCGAACGAGCGGGCCTCGCACGAGATCGAACGGGCGCCAGCCCTCTTCCGTGGCGAGGCGCAGGGCCTCCGCTTCGCGTTGCGCTCCATCGCGCAGCCCCGTGAGGTCCACCCGCGTGCAGGGGAGCGAGAAGGGCGAGTGGATGCGCTGGAAGGGTTCGCCTCCCGTTTCATGGAACGTGGTCCGCAGCGACTCGTGGCGGCGGACCAGGGCATCGAAGCCTTGCTGGAGGGCGGTCTCGTTCAATGCGCCCGTCAGCTTCAATGCGAACGGCAGGCTGTAGGCGATGCCCGTCGAGGCGAGCTGTCCGAGGAACCACAGCCGCTGCTGCGCGAACGAGAGCGGATGATCCGAGGTCCGATCTGCTCGGACGAGCGTCGGTGGCGCATGGGACTCGGAGGCTCGGGGAGCCTGGGCATCCAGACGCACAGCAAGCGCGGCGACGGTGGGCGCCTCGAACAGCGTGCGCAGGGGCAACTCCACGCCGAAGCCACTCCGGACGCGCGCCACCACCTGCGTGGCCAACAGCGAGTGACCTCCCAGCTCGAAGAAGCTGTCCGTCACGCTCACCCGTTCCACACCCAGCACCTGGGCGAACAGCGTGGCCAGGGCGTGCTCGGTGGGCGTGCGCGGATCCACGTGCGCGCCGCGCGGAAGGACGGTCAGGTCCGGGGCAGGAAGCGCCGCGCGGTTCAGCTTG
>JAEMGR010000097.1 GCA_016458225.1 Myxococcaceae bacterium JPH2
GGCTTCCGCATCGAGCTCGGCGAAGTCGAGGCCGCTCTCCGCGCCTCGCCTGCCGTCAAGGACACCGTCGTCGTCGCAAAGGGCGACGGCGCGGACAAGCGGCTCGTGGCGTACCTCGTCCTCAAGGCCGGCTTCACGCCGAACCTGGACGCCCTCAAGTCGCACCTGCGCCAGGGGCTCCCCGAGTACATGGTGCCCTCCGCCTTCGTCTTCATGGAGGCGCTGCCGCTCAACTCCAACGGCAAGGTCGATCGCAAGGCGCTCCCCGAGCCCGACGCGCCGTCCTCGTCTCGCGTCTTCCGTCAGCCCTCGTCACCCACCGAGACGGCGCTCGCCGCCATCTGGGCCGATGTCCTGCGCCAGCCGCGCGTGGGGCTCGACGACAGCTTCTTCGAGCTGGGCGGGCACTCGCTCCTCGCCACGCAGGTCGTCTCGCGGATCCGCTCCGAGTTCCGCGTGGAACTCCCGCTGCGCGCACTCTTCGAGGACGCAACGCTCGGCGCGCTCGCGCTCCGCGTCGACTCACTCCGCCCCTCGTCGCTCGTGCCGCCGCTCGTGCCCACCGCGCGAGACACGGCGCTCCCGCTCTCCTTCGCGCAGCAGCGCCTCTGGCTCATTGATCAGCTCGAGTCCGGAACCGCGCTCTACAACATCCCCGTCCCCGTCCGGCTCGAAGGCGCGCTTGACCTCGAGGTCCTGTCGCGCGCACTCGCGGAAGTCGTGCGCCGCCACGAGTCCCTGCGCACCACCTTCGTCGAGCACGAAGGGCAGCCGGTCCAGCGCATCGCGCCCACGCTCTCGATCCCGCTCGTCATCCAGGACCTCTCGGCGGTGCCGGACTCCGAGCGCGAGGCCCAGGCACGCCTGCACATCGCCGAGGAGATCCAGAAGCCCTTCCACCTCCAGCAGGGCCCGCTGCTCCGCGCGCTGCTGCTGAAGCTGCGCGACACCGAGCACCTCCTCGTCGTGACGATGCACCACATCGTCTCCGATGGTTGGTCGCTGGGAGTGCTGCTCCGCGAACTCGGCGCGCTGTATGCCGCGTTCGCGCAAGGCGCTGCATCCCCGCTCGCGGAGCTGTCCGTGCAGTACGCGGACTTCGCGGCATGGCAGCGCGGCTGGCTCCAGGGCGATGTCCTCCAGCGTCAGGTCGACTTCTGGAAGCGTCACCTCGCCGGTGCCCCGCCGCTCCTCGAGCTGCCCACCGACAAGCCTCGTCCCGCCGTTCAGGGCACCGCCGGCGCCACCCTCGCCTTCTCTCTGCCCAAGGCCCTCTCCGACTCCCTCAAGGCCCTCGCGCTCCATGAAGGCGGCTCGCTCTTCATGGTCCTCCTCGCCTCCTGGCAGTCGCTCCTCGCCCGCTACTCCGGCCAGCTCGACATCTCCGTCGGCTCTCCCATCGCAGGACGCACGCGTTCCGAGACCGAAGGCCTCATCGGCTTCTTCGTCAACACCCTCGTCCTGCGCGCTCAGCTGACCGAGGCCCAGACGTTCCGCCAGTTGCTCCAGCAGACCCGCGAGTCCGTCCTCGCCGCCTACGAGCACCAGGACGTCCCCTTCGAGAAGCTCGTCGAAGCGCTCCAGCCCGCGCGCAGCCTCAGCCACGCACCGCTCTTCCAGTCGCTCCTCGCGCTCCAGAACGTGCCCTCGCGCGCGCTCCAACTCCCGGGCCTCTCTCTCAAGCCCGTCGAGTTCGAGACC
>JAEMGR010000098.1 GCA_016458225.1 Myxococcaceae bacterium JPH2
AGCGCTCCAGCCCGCGCGCAGCCTCAGCCACGCACCGCTCTTCCAGTCGCTCCTCGCGCTCCAGAACGTGCCCTCGCGCGCGCTCCAACTCCCGGGCCTCTCTCTCAAGCCCGTCGAGTTCGAGACCCGCAGCTCGAAGTTCGATCTCAGCGTCGCGTTCGTCGAAACCGACCACGGCCTGCAAGGCTCACTGGAGTACAGCACCGACCTCTTCGAGCAGCGCACCATCGTGCGGATGGCAGAGCACCTGCGCATCCTCCTCGATGGCATCGTCGCCCAGCCTGACGCGCAGCTCGCGCACCTGCCGCTGCTGCCCCAGCACGAGCGTCAGCAACTCCTC
>JAEMGR010000099.1 GCA_016458225.1 Myxococcaceae bacterium JPH2
TGAATCCCAGATTCCAAACAGGATTCGCCTGCACGATCGGGTTGAAGCCCGGCAGCGTTCGCCCGTACTCAATCGAAGTATAGCCTGAGGCCGAATTGTACTTCAGTACGTCCATGTAGCCGTCTGCTCCAAAGTCACTCGGAACCAGCTTCTGGCTCGCCCCCCAATTGGCCTGACTTCCCACTGCTGAGACCAACCCGGCGGCGGCCTGACCGTAACGAACCTCGGCACTTCCCGTTACGGAAGAATAGAGAATGACGTCTCCATGCCCGTCCCCATCGTAGTCGCCAGGGACAACCTTCAGACCAGCGGCCCAGGTTGTCTGACTCCCTGCCGCGAAGGTCAATCCGGCGGCGGCCCGACCATAGCGAATCTCAGTGTAGCCCGTTGCGCTGTCGTAGATCAGGACATCCGAGAAGCCATCGCCGTTGAAATCGACGCCCCCGTTCGTCCTGGTCCCATAGAGCTTCCGGACAGAACGCGTATCCAGGACGCTGAGGCGCCCTGAACTGTTTCCGCCGTTGTTGCAATAGTGCATGACGGACTGATTGTCATAGCGCGACCAGAAGGATCCGCTCCCACCACCAGGAGGGTTGCAGGTGGCATCAGCTGGATCGGAGTTGTCGACACGATCCTGCTCATGGGAGAACCCAAGCACATGGCCGAACTCATGCACGGCGAGATATTGCAGTCGCGCCAGTCCCTGTGCGGAGGTGATGTTGGTTGGAACCGCGATATGCATGCTCTCTGCTTCAGTGGGCAGCCGTAGCCCCCCACGCCCCAATTGAGAGCTTCCGCCACCACCAGCATCCGTTGCGGCATTCACCAGCACCCGGATGAATTTCTGATCACCTGTCGTGGGGCAAAGTGCGAAGCCTCCGAACTGAATTCTTGCCGCACGCTGCCACTGACTCTCGATTGCAGCACGAATAATCCCCTTGGCTGCGTCGAAGCCAGGGTCAATCCAGCAGACCGGAATCGTGTCACCCGTCGTCCAGAGTTGCACTCCCGATTCCGTCCAGAGCCCCGCGGAGTTCACACCCACTTCCGTCGGAGCCTCATTCTCAGGCTCTGGGCTCTGGCATGCTCCTCCCAGGAATGCCGCAGTCACGAAACTCGCGAACAGAAACCTCGACCCCACCACACGATTTGACATCGCTGCCCTCCATCCAGACAAAAATCCAGAAGAATTGCTCACGCCCAACTCCTTGAACACCACCCAGTCAATGCCGCCCTGCAGCAAGATCAGCCATACCACAGGTCGACACCACCAACCCTGGGCCCTCGCTCTCTTGTGGCTCTGCGGCTTCGCGCGGCAAGCCGCAGTTGGGCACCTTGTCTCATGATTTGCCGAAGACTGGTAGCCCAGAAATGATTGGAACCGTCTGGGTATGTCCACAGTTTGAGGCCAAAGCTGACGGGCCGCGATGGGCAGTCGAACGGTAACCGGCGACCTGATGGGGCGGTCACTGCGGCGCATTGAGGCAGGCTATGCTCTGTGCCGGCTGAGCCGATGGATTTGCGTCTGGAGTTCGCATCAAGTGACCTGCCACAGCGGAAGTTTGTCGCCCGAGCGGTGCTGTCACTCAGTGACTCTCAGGGGAGGACACGCATGAGTCCTGCCCGTCGGTCTGCGTCGGCTGTGCGATTGGTGCTGTGTGGCTGCTCTTGGTCAGGGCAGGTTGAGATGGGCTGGGGGGCCTGGCGCAATGGGCGCCGAACGCATCGGGCGCGCCACGAAGTCTCAGGGGGGAGAAGACCTCGGGCCGGGGAGCAGGGGCGCCGCTGCCGTATGCCGCGAGGAACGCCTCAACGCACCGGAGGGGCGCCCTCGGCGCTGGTGGCGTTGCCGAATAGCAGCGCGCTGATGGCGGTGAGCGTCAAGGTAGTTGTCGCGTGAGAGGGTTCAGC
>JAEMGR010000100.1 GCA_016458225.1 Myxococcaceae bacterium JPH2
CTCTTCGACGGGGAGACAGTGCAGAGGTGGGCGAGGCAGGTGAAGGAGCTGGTGGAGACAGCGGTGAAGGACGGCGGGGTGAGGGTGAGGGAGGTGATGGGAGAGGAGGAGAGGGAGAGGGTGTTGCGGGAGTGGAACGCGACGGGGAGGAGCGAGGGAGGGGAGACGCTGCTGCACGAGCTGGTGGAGGCGCAGGCGAGGAGGACGCCGGAGGCGGTGGCGGTGGTGAGTGGGGAGAGGGAGGTGAGCTACCGGGAGCTGGAGGAGAGGGCGAACGGGCTGGCGTGGAGGCTGAGGGCTGCGGGGGTGAGTGCGGAAGAGAAGGTGGGGGTGAGCGCGGCGAGGACGTGGGAGTTGGTGGTGGCGGTGTTGGGGGTGCTGAAGGCGGGGGGGGCGTACGTGCCGCTGGACGCGAGCTATCCGCGAGAGAGGTTGGAGCGGATGGTGGAGGACGCGAAGCCGCGAGTGGTGGTGGGGCAGAGAGAGGTGTTGGAGGGGTTGGGGTTGAGGGGAGTGGAGCGAGTGGAGCTGGGGGAGGAGAGGGCGGAGGAGGGGCCGAAGGGAGGGGTGAGCGCGAGGCAGCTGGCGTACGTGCTGTACACGTCGGGGAGTACGGGGAGGCCGAAGGGGGTGGGGGTGGAGCACCGGAGCGCGGTGTCGTTTGTGAGGTGGAGTTGGGAGGCGTTTGGGGACGAGGAGATGAGGGGAGTGTTGGGGGCGACGTCGCTGAACTTCGACTTGTCAGTGTTTGAAGTGTTTGGGCCGCTGACGAGAGGGGGGAAGGTGGTGGTGGTGGGGAGCGCGCTGGAGATGGGGGAGGTGGAGGGGAAGGGGGTGACGCTGGTGAATACGGTGCCGTCTGCGATGAGGGAGGGAGTGAGGGGCGGGTGGGTGCCGAAGAGTGTGAGGGTGGTGAACCTGGCGGGGGAGGCGCTGACGAGGGAGTTGGTGGAGGAGATAGGGAGAGGAGCGCCGTGGGTGGCGAGGGTGGTGAACCTGTACGGGCCGACGGAAGACACGACGTATTCGACGAGTGCGGAGGTGAGGCGGGGGGAGAAGAAGGAGCCTGGGATTGGGAGGCCGCTGAAGGGGCGGCGCGCGTACGTGTTGGACGAGGGCGGGAGGGTGGTGAGTGAAGGGGTGGCGGGAGAGCTGTACTTGGGGGGAGAGGGGCAGGCGCGAGGGTACGAGGGGAAGGCGGAGCAGACGGCGGAGCGATTCGTGCCGGATGAGTACAGCGGGGAGGCGGGGGCGAGGCTGTACCGGACGGGGGACCGTGCGAGGTGGGTGAAGGGGGAGTTGGAGTACCTGGGGCGGTTGGACGCGCAGGTGAAGGTGCGCGGGTACCGGATTGAGTTGGGGGAGGTGGAGGGGGCGTTGAGGGAGGAGGAGGGGGTGAGGGAGGCGGTGGTGGTGGTGAGGCAGAGGGAGGGGGAGAAGAGGTTGGTGGGGTACGTGGTGGGGGAGGTGAAGGGGGAGGGGGTGCGGGAGGGGCTGAAGAGGAAGTTGCCGGGGTACATGGTGCCCAGCTGGGTGGTGGTGCTGAAGGCGCTGCCACTGACGCCGAACGGGAAGGTGGACCGTCGAGCGTTGCCGGAGCCGGAGGCGCAGCAGCCCGAAGTCTCCGAGCGAAGCCACGTCGCGCCGCGC
>JAEMGR010000101.1 GCA_016458225.1 Myxococcaceae bacterium JPH2
TCGCTGTTGTAGTTGGCCACCACTGCCACTCGCTCCGGCAGTTCCTCCACCAGCAGCGACACTTCGAACTTCGAGGTGTGCTCGCTCGTCGCTCGGCCCTGGAGCCGCAGGCCCTGCCTCAAGTGGACCTGGGCCACGGGTGTGTTCTGAAGCGTGAGCGACACCTGGAACAGCGGGCTGCGACTCAGATCGCGCTCGGGCTGGAGTTCCTCGACCAGCTTCTCGAACGGCACATCCTGATGTGCGTAGGCACCGAGCGTCACCTCTCGCACTTGTGCCAGCAGCTCGCGGAACGTCATGTCCCGCGTCAGGCGCGCTCGCAGCACCAGCGTGTTCACGAAGAAGCCAATCAAGCCCTCCGTCTCCGCGTGGGTTCGTCCCGCGATGGGTGAGCCCACGCTCACATCGCTCTGGCCCGTGTAGCGCGACAGCACGGCTTGGAATGCCGCCAGCAACACCATGAATAC
>JAEMGR010000102.1 GCA_016458225.1 Myxococcaceae bacterium JPH2
AGCCCTCCGTCTCCGCGTGGGTTCGTCCCGCGATGGGTGAGCCCACGCTCACATCGCTCTGGCCCGTGTAGCGCGACAGCACGGCTTGGAATGCCGCCAGCAACACCATGAATACGGTGGCGCCCTCGCTACGGCCCAGTCCCTCCAGTTCGCGCCACAGCGACTTCGGCCACGCCGCGTGCACGGTCGCGCCTCGGAACGTCTGCGCCGCCGGGCGTGGACGATCCGTTGGCAGCTCCAGGGCCCTCGGCGCTCCGGTCAACTGCTGACGCCAATGGGCGAGCTGCGCCTCCAGGGCATCCCCTTGGAGCCAATCGCGCTGCCACGTCGAGAAGTCCGCGTACTGCAAGGGCAGGGCGGGCAGAGGTGAGGGACGGCCGTCGACGAAGGCCTCGTAGAGCGCCGTGAGTTCGCGAACGAAGATCTCGTTGGACCAACCATCCGAGACAATGTGGTGCGTCACGAGCACCAACACATGCGCCCGATCCGACAGCCGGAGCAGCGTCATTCGGATCAACGGGCCGTGCTCCAAGTCGAACGGCCGCTGGGCTTCACGCTCGACGCACTCCTGCGCAGCGGCCTCGCGCGCGGAGGCCGACTGTGACTCCAGGCTGAGCGCTGAGAACTCGAGTCCTGGCGCAGACTCGATGTGCTGAACGGGCTGGCCGTTCTCTACTCGGAAGGTGGTGCGAAGCGCCTCGTGCCGGAGCACCAGCGCCTCGAAGGCGCGACGCAGCGCCTCGGCATCGAGCGGACCGATGAGGTCCACCGCAATGGGGAGATTGTAGAAGGCCGTACCTGGTGACAGCCGCTCCAGGAACCAGAGGCGCTGCTGCGCGAACGACAGCGGCGGTGACTCCACACGGCTCGCCCGAGGCCGCAGAACAGGCACGTTCGCTGTGCCTCGCACTCGCGCAGCCCGCTCGACCCTCTCGGAGAGCGCGGCCACGGTGGGCGAGGTGAACAACTCTCGCAACGGCAACTCGATATCGAACGCCTGTCGAATGCGCGAAACGAGCTGAGTCGCCAGCAGCGAATGACCGCCGAGATCGAAGAAGTTCCCGTCGGCGCCAACGCGCTCAATACCGAGCACCCGCCCGAACAGCTCGGCCACTCGCAGCTCCGTCGCCGTGCGCGGCGCGACGTGGCTTCGCTCGGAGACTTCGGGCTGCT
>JAEMGR010000103.1 GCA_016458225.1 Myxococcaceae bacterium JPH2
ACCTCATCGTGGGCATGCTGGGCATCCTCAAGGCGGGCGCGGCCTACGTGCCCGTGGAGGCGAGCCAGCCCACGGAGCGCATCGCCTGGATGCTCCAGGAGGCGGGCGTCAGCGTCGTGCTCACGCAAGAGCGACTGGCCGATGACCTGCCCGAAATGGGCGGCCTGTTGGTGTTGATGGACGCCGAGTGGGAGGCCATCGCGGCAAGGCCCTCCACGCCGCCCGAGACACGGGTGAGCGGAGATGACCTCGCATACGTCATGTTCACCTCCGGCAGCACGGGGCGCCCCAAGGGCGTCTGCGTGCCGCACCGAGGCGTGACGCGACTGGTGCGAGGCAACACCTTCGCGCGCTTCGGCCCCGACGAAGTCCTGCTCCAGCTGGCGCCAGTGGCCTTCGACGCCTCCACGTTGGAGGTGTGGGGCGCGCTGCTGCACGGCGCGCGACTCGTGCTGGCCCCGCCCCATGCCCTCTCGCTGGAGGAGCTGGGCGCGCTGCTGACACGGGAGGGCGTCACCACGCTGTGGCTGACGGCGGCCCTCTTCACGCAAATGGTGCAGCACCAGGGCGAGGCCCTCGCGCGAGTCCGGCAAGTGCTCGCGGGTGGAGACGTGCTGCCCGTGGAGCGCGTGGCCGAGCACCTGTCGCGGTTGCCCTCGGGCTCGGTGCTCATCAACGGGTATGGCCCGACGGAGAACACCACGTTCTCGGCGACGCACACGCTGCGGGCCGGAGACTCGGTGGGACGCACGGTGCCCATTGGACGGCCGCTGTCGAACTCGACGGCGTGGGTGTTGGACGGGCACCTGCAGCCAGTACCTCCGGGCGTGCCCGGAGAGCTGTACGTGGGCGGAGACGGACTCGCGTGGGGCTACCTGCGCCGAGCGGAGCTGACGGCGGAGCGCTTCGTGCCGCATGGCTTCAGCGCCACGCCGGGAGCGCGGCTGTACCGCACGGGAGACAAGGCGCGGTGGCGAGCGGACGGCACGCTGGAGTTCCTCGGCCGAGTGGACTTCCAGGTGAAGGTGCGCGGCTACCGAATCGAGCCGGGCGAAGTGGAGGCTGTGCTGCGCCAACACCCCGGCGTGCGGGACGCGGTGGTGGTGGCGCGCGAGGACGTGCCCGGAGACAAGCGGCTGGTGGCCTACGTCGTCCCGGGTGGAGACGTGTCCTCGCTGCGAGAGCACGTCCAGAAGCACCTGCCCGAGTACATGGTGCCCTCGGCGGTGGTGGAGCTGGCCACGTTGCCGCTGTCGCCCAACGGCAAGGTGGACCGGCGAGCCTTGCCCGCGCCCGAGGCGCCCGTGGCACGTCCCGCCGAGGACGCGGCTCCGCGCAACGCGCTGGAAGCACAGCTCGTTGCCCTCTGGGCCGAGGTGCTGGGCCGCGCTGCGGTGGGCATCCACGACAACTTCTTCGACCTCGGAGGCCACTCGTTGCTCGCGACCCAGCTCGTCGCGCGCAT
>JAEMGR010000104.1 GCA_016458225.1 Myxococcaceae bacterium JPH2
CGGTCAGGTCCGGGGCAGGAAGCGCCGCGCGGTTCAGCTTGCCGCTCGTGGTGAGCGGCAGCGCGTCCAGGCGCATGAAGACCGAGGGCACCATGTGCTCGGGCAGCCGCTGCTGGAGGAAGGCGCGCAGCGCGGCGGAGTCCTGTGCTTGCTCGTCGCCCGTGACGTAGCCGACGAGTCGCGCATCTCCCGGCGAGTCTTCGCGCACCAGCGCCACGGCCTCGCGCACGCCGGGGCAGGCGCGCAGCGCGGACTCCACTTCGCCCAGCTCGATTCGGAAGCCCCGCAGCTTCACCTGGAAGTCGAGCCGGCCCAGGTACTCCACCGTCCCGTCCTCCAACCACCGCGCCTTGTCTCCCGTGCGGTACAGCCGCGCTCCCGCCGTCTGGCTGAAGGCGTCCGGCACGAAGCGCTCCGCCGTCAACTCGGGCCGCGCCCAGTAGCCGCGCCCCACCTGCACGCCGCCGATGTACAGCTCTCCCGGCACGCCCACTGGCACCGGCCGCCCTCGCCCGTCCAGCACGTACAGCGTCGTGTTGGCGATGGGCTTTCCAATGGGGACGCGCCGCAGGGCCTCGCCTCGCGGGCAGGTCCAGGCGCTGACGTCCACCGCGGCCTCCGTCGGGCCGTAGAGGTTGTGCACCTCCACGCCCGGCAGTCGCTCCTGCGTGCGCCGCACCGACTCCACCGGCAGCGCCTCGCCGCTGCACACCACCCGCTTCAGCGACGGCAACCGCTCCGCCCCGGGCTCCTCCACGAAGGCGCGCAGCATGGAGGGCACGAAGTGCACCGTGGTGACGCGCTGCTCGGCCATCAGCCGCGCGAGGTAGGCCGGCTCCTGGTGGCCTCCCGGACGCGCCACCACCAACCGCGCCCCCGTCATCAACGGCCAGAAGAACTCCCAGACGGACACATCGAAGCTGAAGGGTGTCTTCTGCAGCACCGCGTCCTCGGCGGTGAGGCCGTACTCGTGCTGCATCCACCTGAGGCGATTGACGACGCCTCGGTGGGCATTCATCGCCCCCTTGGGCCGGCCCGTGCTGCCCGAGGTGAAGAGGACGTAGGCCAGTGAGTCCGGCCCCGCCAGCGCGCGCACCGGTGTCCTCGGCTGCGCGGACAGGAGTGAAGCGTCCGCGTCCCACCGGAGCACCCGGGCCGACGTGTCCGTCACCAGGCCCTCCAGGGCGCGCTGGGTGACGACGACGGTCGCGCCCGTGTCCTCCACCATTCCCTTGAGGCGCTCGCGCGGGTAGCTCGGCTCCAACGGCACGTAGGCCCCGCCGGCCTTCAGCACGCCCAGCAGCGTCACCACCAGTTGGGCCGAGCGCTCCAGGCACACGCCCACCCGTGACTCCGGGCCCACGCCCCAGGCGCGAAGCTGGTGCGCCAGTTGGTTGGCCTGTGCGTCCA
>JAEMGR010000105.1 GCA_016458225.1 Myxococcaceae bacterium JPH2
TCTTCGCCAAGTCCCTGCTGAACACCGAGACCTCGAGGCTGAAGGATGTCCTCGCGACCACGGAGGCTCCGGCGCGCGGCCCCGCCACGGTGACAGGCTTGTGTGACACGGGATGGCACACAAAGGGGCTCAAGCTTTCCCGGCACAGTCGAACTCACACTTTAACCCAGTGTTCACTGGCGAACACCTGCCCTGGAAGGCGACCCTGAAACGGAAAAGGGCATTCCAATACTCAGCGCACTCATATCCCAGACACTGCGTGAGCCCGCCCATGCACATCGCCGCACCCCATTCCTGCAAGACCGTCTCCGACCAAAAATGGAGCCTGAGCACGTTCATGGAGTTCTATGACCGTGTCCTGGGACCCAAGCTCTTCGAGCCCTATGGGGAGTTGCTCGTGCGAGAGATTCGAAAGGATCTCCACCCGGAGCGGCCCGTCTCGAGCATCCTCGAGGTCGCCTGTGGCACGGGCCGCATCACGACCTACCTCTACAGGGACCTGGCCAAGCCGCTGAACCTGCAACTGGTCGCGACGGATCTCTCCAGGGCCGCCATCGACGTGTGCAAGAGCGTGGTCGGAGATGAGATCAACCAGAACGTCGCCTTCCACGCCGACGTCGACATGGCCGACCTGCCATTCGGCAATGACAGCTTCGACCTCATCGTCTGCGGCTTTGGCCTGATGTTCCCCCCCGACAAGGCGAGGATTGCCCGGGAGTTCAAGCGAGTGCTCCGCCCAGGCGGGCGAATCTTCGGCACGGTCTTCCACTACAACGAGCTGTTCGATCTGGCCCGACAGGAGTCTCAGCGGCTCTTCGGCGCGCCATCTGCCGTCCTGGACAAGGCACTCAGCCTGACCGACCCCACGGCGATCACCAGCGCGTTCACCTTGGAGGGGCTCGGCCGAGGCGTCGCCGAAATCGCGACCTCGTGCCCCCTCTCCTTCTTCCTAGGAGACCAGGACGCACGAGAGTTCCTCTTCAATACCTGTATCTTGTTGGAAGAGTTCAATCAATCCGACACACCCACCCGGGAGGCCTACCTCGACACCATTCTCGGCGAAATGCATTTGCGCGTCCCAACCCGGAACTATCAAGTCAAAGCCTGGCTCCTGCGCGGGGCGGTCGACCAGGAGAGCAAGGAGAACGTCGCCGTCACCGCGCTACCGGACTTCGACGCGTTGAGTTCGTTTTGCGCGATGGCGCCAGAGTTGGTCGACGGTCGTGGCATGCAAAGGAGCCCCCAGTTCGAGCACCCCGTCGCCCGGAGCTATCGCGCACTGAAGTCGGGCTTCCTGGCCGACCATCCCGAGTACGTGGAGGACGAGGTCGAGGCACTGCGGCGCGCGGAGTTCTC
>JAEMGR010000106.1 GCA_016458225.1 Myxococcaceae bacterium JPH2
CCAGCCCGCTCGCGACCTCGGCCGCACGCCACTCTTCCAGGTCATGTTCGCGCTCCAGAACGCGCCCGTGCCGGAGCTGGCCTTGCCGGGGCTCGTCCTCCGGCCCGCGCGACTCGATGACAGCGGCACGACCCAGTTCGAGCTGAGTCTGGATCTCCGCCGCGCACCGGAAGGCTTCGTGGGGTGGCTGTCGTTCAGCACCGACCTCTTCGAGCACGCCACAGCGGAGCGACTCCTGACCCACCTGCGAGTCCTGCTGGAGGCGGTCACCGCAAGGCCCGAGCTCCCCCTGCGAGACGTGTCGCTGCTCGCCCCCGAGGAACGGCAGAGGCTGCTACGGGACTGGAATGGCCCCACGGCCTACCTCCCGAGGAACGGCTGTTTCCCGCAGGCCTTCGAGCAACAGGTCGCCCGGACTCCGGATGCACCCGCGCTCCGAATCGGAGACGCGTGCCTGTCGTTCTTCGAACTCAACACGCGCGCCAATCAGCTCGCGCGTCATCTGCGTGCGCTCGGCGTCGGAGCGGAGATCCCCGTGGCGCTCTGCATGGAGCGCTCGCCGGACGCACTCGTCGCCATCCTCGCCATCCTCAAGTCGGGCGGGGCCTTCGTCCCGCTCGACGCGAGCGCGCCCGTCCCGCGTCGCGCGCTCCTGCTCAAGGACTGCGGCGCCTCCGTCCTCATCACCCAACAGGCCTTGCTCGACGCGTGGAAGCCCCACGTTCCCAGCGTCGTGTGCCTGGACGCGGAGCGTGGGCACCTCGCCACGCTGTCGGGCGAGGACCTGCCCGAGAGCATCAGCCCGGAGAACCTCGCGTACGTCCTCTACACGTCGGGGTCCACGGGCACTCCCAAGGGCGTGATGGTGCAGCACCGCTCCATCTCGAACCTGCATCGCGCCATGGTCCGAGCCGCCTGCGGTGAACTGCCCGCCAACGCCCGGGTCAGCCTCAACGCACCGCTCTACTTCGACGCGTCGCTCGAACACCTCGTGCTGTGGCTGGAAGGGCACTGCCTGGACATCGTCCCGGAAGAGGTCCGGAGGGATCCGGATCAGCTCCTGGCGTGGCTCGCTGATCGCCGCATCGACGCGCTCGACTGCACGCCGTCCCAGCTCAAGCTGTTGCTACAAGCCGGCCTGCTGCAACGGCAGCACGTACCGAGTCTCCTCCTCGTGGGAGGCGAAGCCATCGACGAGGCGAGCTGGCGCGAACTCCAGGGCACGCGTCGCACGAAGGCGTTCAATGTCTACGGCCCCACCGAATGCACGGTGAACGCGACGATCTGGCCCATCCAGGGGACAGCGGTGGCGGTGCCCGTCATCGGCCGGCCACTCTCCAACTCCGCCGCC
>JAEMGR010000107.1 GCA_016458225.1 Myxococcaceae bacterium JPH2
ACCTGCCTCGCCCACCTCTGCACTGTCTCCCCGTCGAAGAGGTCGACGTTGAACTCGATCACTCCGTTGAGGCCGTGCTCGGACGGAGTGAGATCCAGCGTGAGGTCGAACTTCGAGATCCGTTCCTCGGTCTCGATGGGGCTCAGCACCAGACCCGGGAGGGCCAACGGAGCGCCCGGCGCGGTCTGAAGAACGAACATCGCTTGGAAGAGAGGACTGCGACTCAGGTCACGCTCTGGCTTCAGCTCCTCCACGAGCTTCTCGAAGGGCACGTCCTGGTGCGCGTATGCCCCCAGCGTCGTCTCCCTCACCTGCGACAACACTTCGCGGAAGCGCGGGTTCCCCTTCACCTGCGTCCGCATCACCACGGTGTTGACGAAGAACCCGAGCAGCCCCTCGGTCTCTCCTCGCGTCCGGTTCGCGATCGGCGAACCCACGCACACCTCGTCCTGTCCCGCGTTCCTCGCCAGCACCACTTGATATGCGGCCAGCAGCACCATGTATGGCGTTGCGCCTTCGCGCTGCGCCAGTGACTGAACGCCCTCCCACAGCTGCAGTGGCCAGGAGACTGCGCAGGTCGCGCCACGGAATGTCTGCACCGCGGGGCGAGGCCGATCCGTCAGCAGCTCCAACGCCCGAGGCGCACCCGCGAGCTGGTGCTTCCAGTAAT
>JAEMGR010000108.1 GCA_016458225.1 Myxococcaceae bacterium JPH2
TGCGGCCAGCAGCACCATGTATGGCGTTGCGCCTTCGCGCTGCGCCAGTGACTGAACGCCCTCCCACAGCTGCAGTGGCCAGGAGACTGCGCAGGTCGCGCCACGGAATGTCTGCACCGCGGGGCGAGGCCGATCCGTCAGCAGCTCCAACGCCCGAGGCGCACCCGCGAGCTGGTGCTTCCAGTAATCCAGTTGCGATTCCAGGGTGCTTCCCTGGAGCCAGCCGCGCTGCCACACCGCATAGTCCGCGTACTGCACCGGCAGCTCGGGCAGGGCTGGGACGCGAGCATCGACGAACGCGGAATACAGCTCCGCCATCTCGCGCATGAGGATGCCCATGGACCAGCCATCCGAGACGATGTGGTGCATGACCAGCACGAGCACGTGCTCCCGCTCCGCCAGCCGCACCAACGTCGTCCGAAGCAGCGGTCCGCGAGCCAGGTCGAAGGGGCCTTGGGCTTCGTTCGTCAGGACACGCTCAAGCTCCGCCGAGCGAAGACCCGTGGAGAGCGTCCGGAGATCGATGATCGCGAAGTGTCGCGCGCTCACGTCATGGATGACCTGCGTCGGTGCTCCGGATTGCTCGCGGAAGGTCGTGCGCAGGGCCTCGTGCCGCTGAACGAGCGCCTCGAAGCT
>JAEMGR010000109.1 GCA_016458225.1 Myxococcaceae bacterium JPH2
TGCCGAGCTGATGACGCCTTGGGGGCGAGAGCAGGCAGGACGCGGTGTCGTACACGGCTGCATTCAAGTTGCAGATGGTGAAGCGGATGGTGGGCCCGGGAGCGGTGAGTGCGGCGGCGTTGGCCCGACAGGTGGGAGTGTCCCAGCCGACGTTGTCGCAGTGGTTGCGGGAGGCGAATAGGGTGGCGGCGATGACGCCTCCGCCCGAAGAGAAGAAGCCCGCTGCGCCGTCAGGGCCGAAGAAGTGGACGCCCGAGGAGAAGCTGCGCGTGCTGGCGGCGACTCAGGGGCTTGCCGGTGAGGAGCTGGGGGCGGTGCTTCGCAGTGAGGGGTTGCACGAGGCGCAGCTGAAGGAGTGGCAGCAAGCGGCCGCTGGAGCCCTCGCAGGCACGTCGGCGGAGCCACTGCCGGCCAAGGAGCGCAAGCGGCTGGCCGCCGCTGAGAAGCGGGTGAAGGAGCTCGAGCGGGAGCTGCAGCGCAAGGAGAAAGCGCTGGCGGAGACGGCGGCGCTGCTGGTGCTCGAAAAAAAACTTCAGGCGATGGGCTGGGACCAGAGGCACCAGGAAGACGAGGACGATTCCGGGGACGAGAAGAGCGAGAGATGACACTCGCCCACGTCGACGAGGCTCTGGAGAAGGGCGTACGGCTGGAGGTTGTCTGCGAGCGGCTCGGGGTGGCCCCGCGAACGATTCAACGCTGGAGAAAACCAGCGACAGCCGAGGACCGGCGGTGCGGTCCCCATACCCGGCCCGCCAACCGGCTGTCCGAGGTGGAGCGGCGCCGAATCCTGGCGGTGGCCAACAGCGCGGAGTTCAGAGATTCGTCGCCCAAGCAGATTGTCCCTCGGCTGGCGGACCGGGGCGAGTACGTGGCCAGCGAGGCGAGCTTCTACCGGGTGCTGCGCGAAGCCGGGCAACTGGCTCATCGCGGCCATGCGAGGCCGCCTACGTCCAGGCCTCGGGCCGAGCACACCACCAGCGCGCCCAACCAGGTGTGGAGCTGGGACATCACCTACCTGAAGGGCCCGGTGAGGGGCACCTTCCTCTATCTCTACCTGGTGGTGGATATCTTCAGTCGGCGCATCATGGGATTCGAGGTGCACGAGGAGGAGTCGGCTGAGCACGCCGCGGCTCTCATCCGCCGCTGCTGGCAGGACGCCGGTTGCCCCGTGGGGCTGGTGCTGCACTCGGACAACGGAGGCCCGATGAAGGGCGCCACGCTGCTGGCCACCCTGCAGTGGCTGGGCGTCACGCCCTCCTTCAGTCGGCCCCGCGTCTCGGACGACAACGCTTTCTCCGAAGCGCT
>JAEMGR010000110.1 GCA_016458225.1 Myxococcaceae bacterium JPH2
GGCTGGAGCGCCTCGACGAGCTTCTCGAAGGGGACGTCCTGATGCGCGTAGCCCGCCAGGGTGGTGTTGCGCACCTGGGCGAGCAGCTCGCGGAAGGTCATCTCCGGGGTGAGCTGCGCGCGGAGGACGAGCGTGTTGACGAAGAAGCCGATGAGGCCTTCGGTCTCGGCGCGCGTGCGACCCGCGATGGGTGAACCGACCGAGATGTCGAGCTGACCGGAGTAGTGCGCGAGGAGCGACTGCCAGGAAGCGAGGAGCACCATGAAGAGCGAGCTGCCTTCTTGGCGCGCGAGTGCCTTGAGCGAGTCCGTGAGTGGCTTGGAGATCGAGAACGAGAGCGTGGTGCCCGCGTTTCCCTGAACGGCGGGACGGGGCTTGTCGGTGGGCAGCTCGAGGAGCGGAGGTGCGCCAGCGAGGTGACGCTTCCAGAAGTCGACCTGACGCTGGAGGACGTCGCCCTGGAGCCAGCCGCGCTGCCACGCCGCGAAGTCCGCGTACTGCATGGGCAGCGGCGGCAGCGAGGGCTTGCGACCGTCACGGATGGCCTCATAGAGCGCCGTGAGCTCGCGCACGATGATGCCCATGGACCAGCCGTCCGAGACGATGTGGTGCATCGTCACGAAGAGGACGTGGTGCTCCTCGGACAGGCGAAGCAGGGCGGTACGCAGCAGCGGGCCGCTCGCGAGGCTGAAGGGCTGAGAGGATTCATTCGTCGCGCGGCGGCGAACCTCGGCCTCGCGCTCGAACTCAGGCAGGTGCGATAGGTCAGTGACCGCCAGGGCCCAGCGGGCGGGAGGCTGAATGACCTGGACAGGCTGGCCGTCGTGCTCGGCGAAGGTGGTGCGCAGGGACTCGTGGCGCTCGATGAGTGCCTCGAACGCGAGCCGCAAGGACTCCACGTCCACGCGGCCATGCAGGTGCAACGCGGACGGGATGTTGTACGCGGGAGTCTCGGGCTCCAGTTGATCGATGATCCAGAGACGCTGCTGCGCGAAG
>JAEMGR010000111.1 GCA_016458225.1 Myxococcaceae bacterium JPH2
CTCGAACGCGAGCCGCAAGGACTCCACGTCCACGCGGCCATGCAGGTGCAACGCGGACGGGATGTTGTACGCGGGAGTCTCGGGCTCCAGTTGATCGATGATCCAGAGACGCTGCTGCGCGAAGGAGAGCGGGATCGCAGTGCTGCGTGCGGACGGCGTGACGGTCGTCGTCTGGGGCGTCGCACGGGACGCGGTGGGCAGGAGCGTGTCGATGCGGCGAGCCAAGGCCTCGACAGTCGGCGTCTCGAAGAAGGCTTGGAGGGGCAGCTCGACCGCGAAGGAGGCGCGGACGCGAGA
>JAEMGR010000112.1 GCA_016458225.1 Myxococcaceae bacterium JPH2
AGCTTCGAGGCGCTCGTTCAGCGGCACGAGGCCCTGCGCACCACGTTTGGAACCCACGACGGTGATCCGGTTCAGCTCATCGCATCCCAGGCTCGCATCCCGTGGGAGCGCGTCGATCTGAGTGGTGTCGCGGACTCCGAACGCGACGCGGAGGTGCGGAGTTCGGTCGCGCGCAGCGCACGGTGTTCCTTCAACCTTCAGTCTGGACCGCTGCTCCGCGCGACCCTGTTGAGGCTGTCTGATCAGGAGCACGTCTTGGTGCTGGTGATGCACCACATCGTGTCGGACGGCTGGTCCATGGAGATTCTCGTCCGGGAACTCACCGCCCTCTACGACGCGTTCACGCGACAGGCCAGCGCGTCACTGCCCGAGTTGCCGGTGCAGTATGTGGACTACTCCGTCTGGCAGCGCGAATGGCTGACGGGCGGAGTCCTGGAGTCTCAGCTCGCGTACTGGCGTGCTCAGTTGCAAGGGGCTTCCCGGGCGCTGGAGCTGCCGACGGATCGCCCTCGTCCGCCGACGCAATCCTTCCGAGGTTCGGTTCGAACGGTTTCCTGGCCGCTGGCGCTGTGGAGCAATCTCTCCGAGCTTGCTCAGCGCGAAGGAGCGACACCGTTCATGGTGTTGCTGGCGGCATTCCAAGCCGTGCTGTCGCGCTACTCGGGGCAGAGCGATGTGAGCGTGGGATCGCCTATCGCGGGGCGGACTCGGACCGAGTTGGAAGGCTTGATTGGGTTCTTCGTGAACACGCTGGTGCTGCGAGCGCGCCTGTCGCGGGACATGACGTTCCGAGAACTGCTGGCGCAAGTGCGAGAGGTGACGCTCGGTGCCTACGCACACCAGGACGTGCCGTTCGAGAAGCTGGTGGAGGAACTCCAGCCCGAGCGCGATCTGAGCCGCAGCCCGCTGTTCCAAGTGTCGCTCACGCTCCAGAACACGCCGGTGTCCGAGATTCGCCTGCCCGGACTTTCTCTGACGGGACTGG
>JAEMGR010000113.1 GCA_016458225.1 Myxococcaceae bacterium JPH2
ACACCAGGACGTGCCGTTCGAGAAGCTGGTGGAGGAACTCCAGCCCGAGCGCGATCTGAGCCGCAGCCCGCTGTTCCAAGTGTCGCTCACGCTCCAGAACACGCCGGTGTCCGAGATTCGCCTGCCCGGACTTTCTCTGACGGGACTGGAGACTGAGGAGCACACGTCGAAGTTCGATCTCTCTCTGGTCGTAGAGCCGAATCCGACCGGGGCGATTGCTGCGATCAATTTCAACAGCGATTTGTTCGACGGGGAGACGGTGGAAGGGCTGCTG
>JAEMGR010000114.1 GCA_016458225.1 Myxococcaceae bacterium JPH2
ACGCCGGCGCCAACAGTGCGACCGCCCTCGCGGACGGCGAACCGCAGCTCCTTCTCCATCGCCACCGGGGTGATCAGCTCCACCTCGATCGCGATGTTGTCGCCCGGCATCACCATTTCAACGTTGTCCGGCAGCTTCACCGTACCCGTCACGTCCGTGGTGCGGAAGTAGAACTGCGGACGATAGCCCTTGAAGAACGGGGTGTGACGGCCACCCTCCTCCTTCGACAGCACGTAAATCTGGGCCTTGAACTTCGTGTGCGGCGTGATGCTCCCGGGCTTGGCCAGCACCTGGCCGCGCTCCACGTCCTCACGCTTCAGGCCACGCAGCAGCGCGCCGATGTTGTCGCCCGCGCGACCCTCGTCGAGCAGCTTGCGGAACATCTCCACGCCCGTGATGACCGTCTTCTGCGTCGGGCGGATGCCGACGATTTCGACTTCCTCGCCCACCTTGATGATTCCGCGCTCGACGCGGCCCGTGCACACCGTGCCGCGGCCGGCGATGGAGAACACGTCCTCCACCGGCATCAGGAAGGGCTTGTCCGTCGCGCGCTGCGGCGTCGGGATGTAGCTGTCCACCGCCTCCATCAGCTTCAGGATGGCAGGCTCGCCGATGTCGCTCGTGTCACCCTCGAGCGCCTTGAGCGCCGAGCCAGGGACGATGGGAATCAGGTCCCCAGGGAACTCGTACTTCTTCAACAGGTCACGAACCTCCATCTCCACCAGCTCGCGGAGCTCGGGGTCGTCCAGCATGTCCACCTTGTTCAGGAAGACGACGATGTACGGAACGCCGACCTGGCGCGCCAGCAGGATGTGCTCGCGCGTCTGCGGCATCGGACCGTCCGCCGCCGACACCACCAGGATCGCGCCGTCCATCTGCGCCGCGCCCGTGATCATGTTCTTCACGTAGTCGGCGTGGCCCGGGCAATCCACGTGCGCGTAGTGCCGGTTCTTCGTCTTGTACTCCACGTGCGCAGTGGAGATCGTGATGCCGCGCTCACGCTCCTCCGGCGCCTTGTCGATCTGATCGTACGCCATGAACGTCGCGCCGCCGCTCTTGGCCAGCACCTTCGTGATGGCCGCCGTCAGCGACGTCTTGCCGTGGTCCACGTGCCCAATCGTTCCGATGTTCACGTGGGGAAGGCTACGATCGAACTTTTCCTTGGACATGACACTCCTC
>JAEMGR010000115.1 GCA_016458225.1 Myxococcaceae bacterium JPH2
CCGCGTTCAGCACGCGGCCGTAGGCGAAGATGGGGTCCTCGAGATAGCGCCCGCAGCCAGCGGCGAAGCTCAACACGGCGAAGGGCAGTAGCAGACGGGGGTGGGACACGATGGGTCTACAACACCGTGTCCGCTTCGGGGTGTCACTCGCTCCCCATGATTCGGGTCCAGAGGGCCGCGCGCTCCTCCCTCTCGTCCACGGACCGAAGCCCTTTCATTGAAGGTGGAGGAAGTGCGCTTCCATGCCTCGGCGATGACTGGCGTGGCAGCGTGAGCGCCGCGCTCACTCAAACAGAGACAGCTCCGCCAGCCGGGTCAAGGGCAGCGTTTTGACCTGGGCCCCATCCTGATTCACCACGGTGAGTCGGACGTGGCGCACGGGCCCGATGTCATTCAGGGGGAGATCCAGATAGGTGGGCTCGGCTTCGGGACTGAAGGGTGGGTCGCCGTAGGGGCTGTCTTTCGCGCTGTAGTCAGAGAGGCCCGCGAACGCGTTCCAGGCCACGTCCGCCGTGAGCGGCGTGACAGGCGCCTCCTGGAGGAGGCTCCACTGTTCGCCATCCGCGCTCCCCTCCAGGCGCACCTGCATGGTGGTCTGGTACCCCGGGATGAAGTCCAGCGCGCGCACCACGGCGCGCGCCAGTCGCGTGGGCGAGGTCAGCGAGAGCGTGAGCGCGTCGGCCTGAGGGGTCCGGCCCGGATACTGATTGAATCTCACCACGTCCGCCTTGCCGTCCGTCCAGGGACATCCGTCCGTGGGCGAGGGCTGGCACGCGGCGCCTCGGCTGACGGGACGGAGCGCGCCGGCCACGATGGGAACCCGCGCGGTGCGCCACTCCATGCGGAAGCTCACATAGCTGCTGTTGGCGCCCAGCGGCTTGAAGCCCCAGCCTCCCACGCTCAGGGCCCGAAGCTGCGCGTCCGGCGCCGCGAAGTCCTCCATCACGTAGGGGGTGGGCTCCCAAGGGGAGTGAACGTCCCACTGGTACCAGAACGTCGCGTCGCCACTGCGCAGCCACGCAATGGGCAGCGGGCGGGTGGGCTCCAGCTTCTGTTCCTCGTGGATGCCGTCGTCGTAGGTGAGCGGCGGCTGGGCGGTGATGGGGCGCGTGGGGCTGGGGGGCGCGGGCTCGAAGGTGA
>JAEMGR010000116.1 GCA_016458225.1 Myxococcaceae bacterium JPH2
CAGCAGCCCTTCCACCGTCTCCCCGTCGAACAAATCGCTGTCGTATTCCAGCTCGCCGCGGAGTCCGGAGTCCCCTTCCTCCAGGCCGAGCGTCAGGTCGAACTTCGACGTCGTTCCGGATTGCTCGACAGGCTCCAGCACCAGC
The DNA here is from genome assembly GCA_016458225.1 of Myxococcaceae bacterium JPH2. Taxonomy (NCBI): domain Bacteria; kingdom Pseudomonadati; phylum Myxococcota; class Myxococcia; order Myxococcales; family Myxococcaceae; species Myxococcaceae bacterium JPH2. Next base: position 146 of record JAEMGR010000116.1, read on the forward strand.
CCGGGCAGGCGCACCGTCGCCATCGGCGCGTTCTGCATCACGAACATCACCTGGAAGAGCGGACTGCGAGCCGAGTCGCGGACCGGCTGCAGCTCCTCCACCAGCTTCTCGAAGGGGACATCCTGGTGTGCGTAGGCGCCCAGCGTCACGTCTCGAGCCTGGGCCACCAGCTCACGGAACGTCATGTCCCGAGCCAGGCGCGCCCGCAGCACCAGCGTGTTCACGAAGAAGCCAATCAGTCCCTCGGTCTCCCCGCGCGTGCGGTTGGCGATCGCCGTCCCCACGCTCACATCGTCCTGCCCCGAGTACCTCGACAGCACCGCCTGGAAAGCAGCCAGGAGCACCATGAACGGCGTCGCGTTCTCCTCGTGCGCCAGCGCCTTGATGGCGTTCCACAAGGACAGTGGCCAGCTCAGGGGCGTGGACTCACCACGGAAGCGTTGGATGGCCGGTCGCGGCCGATCCGTCGGCAGCGTCAGGGCCGGCGGCGCTCCGTGCAACTGATTGCGCCAATACTCCAGCTCCGCATCCAGGACCTCGTCCCGGAGCCAGCTTCGCTGCCACACCGCGAAGTCCGCATACTGGAGAGCGAGATCGGGCAACGGCGACGCGTGGCCTTGCAAGAAGGCCTCGTAGAGCGAGACCACCTCGCGCACGAGGACCCCCATCGACCAGCCATCCGACACGATGTGGTGCATCACCAGCACCAACACATGCTCGCGGTCGGAGAGCGTCAGCAATGTCGCCCGGAGCAGCGGGCCGCGAGACAGATCGAAGGGCCGCTGCGACTCCTCCCTCGCCACTCGCTCCGCCACTGAGGACCGACTTGCCTCCGAGTGGCCGGACAGATCCATGCGCCGGAGCACCAACTCGCCCTGAGACGAGATGACTTGAACGGGGCTTCCGTCCAGCATTCGGAACGTGGTGCGCAGGGCCTCGTGCCGCTGCACGAGCGCCTCGAAGCTCCGCTCCAACGCTTCGACATCCAG
>JAEMGR010000117.1 GCA_016458225.1 Myxococcaceae bacterium JPH2
GCCGGGTGGTACTGCACGCGAAGCAAGACGTCGGAGAGGTACTCGCGCGGATTGATGCCGTTCGCCGAGCAGGTGGCGACCAGCGAGTAGAGCCCTGCGAGGTTGCGGCCCGCGCGGTCATGTCCGACAAACAGAAAGTTCTTCCGCCCCAGGGCTGCGACGCGCAGGGCTCGCTCCGAGGCGTTGTTGTCCAAGGGAAGCCGCACGTCATCGACAAAGCGGGTGAGCGCGTCCCACTGGCCAATCGCGTAGGTGATTGCCGTGCCCAGCGGGCCGCGAGGTGGATGCAGAGGCTTGTTCTCCTCGAGCCAGGAGCGGATTGCGGCCAGCGCCGGGGAAGACTGCTCCTTGCGCATGGCCAGGTGAGCGGAAGTCCTGGCCAGCCCCGCCTCCTTCACCGCGGCCTCCACCCGGTAGAGCTGGAGGATGAGTCTCAGCATCTCTTGCGCGGCCGGATGGGGGCGCGCCTCGAAGAAGCGGCGGCGCACATGGGCCCAGCACCCGACGCGCGTGCGGCCCTCTGGCGTCGTCACCCGGTTGTATCCAGTGTACGCGTCCACCACGAGCGCGCCACGAGTGCTCCCGAGGACCTCCATGGGCGTGGTGCCAGCGCGGGTGGGGCTGAAGCAGTAGGCGACGAGCGAGTCGTGCGAGGACTCCTCCTCCGAGAGGAACGTCCACAGGTAGCCCGTCCTCGTCTTCTCCGGGGCCTGCACCTTCAGGGGCGTTTCGTCCGCCTGCACCACCTGCTGCGTGGCCACCTTCTTGAGCAGGCAGTCGGAGACAGGCGCGAGCTCCGTGGCCGCTCGGTGGAAGAGGTCCGTCATGGTGCTGCGCGCCACCGGGAGTCCCTCACGCGCGAGTGCCTTCTCCAGTCGGTGTAGGGGCAGGGAGTCGGCGCATTTCGAAGTGACGAGGTGGGCGATGAAGCCGGAGCCGTAGCCCGTCTTCTCGGCGACACGGGGTGGCCCCAGGGCAGTCACGACACTCTCGCCACACGCGCAGACGAGGGTTTCTCGTACGTGCACCTGCTTCTCGAAGCGGCCAGGGATATACTCATACAGGACGCTCGGCCGGCCCGGCCCCATCGGGTGGAAGTCTGTCCCGTTGCAGCGGGGGCACCGCGGG
>JAEMGR010000118.1 GCA_016458225.1 Myxococcaceae bacterium JPH2
TCCGCCTTGGCCTTCTCGTCGCGAGGAGCCTCCTTGCGAAGTTCCTCGGCGGGCGGAGGTAGCTTCTCCGACTTCTTGCCAAAGACGGTGCGGGTGAGCGTCGCGACCTGCTGCTCGAGCGCCGTCAACCGCTCGCGAAGCGCTTCGGCTTCCTCGCGCCACGGGCAGTGGTGGTCCATTGGCAGCTCACGAGCCATGCCACCCAGGTACTCACCGCCGAGCCGAGGTGCCCTGGGACTCGGCTGGCTGCCCGGGTGGCTGCCATTGGGCCGGCCGACGTACCCGAGAGACGTCGATGCCGTCGAGCAGCATCGCCAATTGGGTGGAGTCCAACTGCACCGACGTGGCGTCGTCCGCGACGACAGGCATGCGGAAGCGGCCCGCCTCCAGTCGCTTGTATAGAAGCAGGAATCCTCCGCCGTCCCACGCCAGCACCTTCACCTTGTCCCTCCGCTTGCTGACGAAGACGAAGAGGTGGCCGGAGTACGCGTCGGCCACCAGGACGCGTTGCACATGAACGAAGAGACCGTCGATGGACTTGCGCATGTCCACCGGCTCAGCGGCCAGATGGATGCGGACGGCGCGCGGCAGAAGGAGCACGTCAACCCAGCCCCGCCAGGACTGCGCGCAGATACGCCACGTCCGTCCCCGCCGGGAAACGCACCACGACGCCAGAGGGAAGAGCGGCTTCCAGCAAGCCAAGTGGACCACCTGAAGGGGGACCTCCCCGCCGCGCTGAAAGCGCGGCCGAGTCTACTATCTCTACTGGCAGCAGCACGGGAGAGGCGCTTGCTCGCATGGCCTCTCTGCGCAGCTTGTACAACCAGAACTGGAGCGTGCTCACCGGGACGGCCTTCGCCGCGGCGAACTCCTTGTGCGTCTGCCCGCTCTCTTCCAGCTCCAACACCAGTCGCCGCCACTCGGCGGCTCCAATTCGTCTCGTCATTCGTTCCTCCATCGCGCCCCTTCAACGCATGGAGGTGTCCCGACTCACTCAACTCCTCGACGCCCAGATCCGGACGGGTAC
>JAEMGR010000119.1 GCA_016458225.1 Myxococcaceae bacterium JPH2
ACGAGGACATCGTCCTGACCGCTGTAGCGGTGGAGCAGGGATTGGAAGGCGGCCAGCAACACCATGAAGGGCGTGGCGCCCTCGCGCTGGGCGAGGGACTCCACGGCCTCACTCAAGGCGCGCGGGAAGGCGACGGACAGCGTGGCGCCTCGGTGTGAGAAGACGGCCGGCCTGGGGCGATCGGTAGGCAAGTCCAAGGCGGGCGGAGAACCCGCGAGCTGATCCGCCCACCACTTCAGCCGAGTGCGGAGCGTCTCGCCCTGAAGCCACGTGCGCTGCCAGACGGCGTAGTCCGCGTACTGGACGGGCAGCTCCGGTAGCGGCGATGGACGGCCTTGGGCGAAGGACGCATAGAGCGCGCTCATCTCGCGGACGAGCACTCCGAGCGACCAGCCATCCGAGACGATGTGATGGAGCGTGAGGAGCAGGACGTGCTCGCGCGGCTGCAACTTCAGGAGCAGTGCGCGGAGCAGCGGACCGCGCGCGAGGTCGAACGGTCGCCGTGCGTCCTCGGTCGCGAGACGCACCGCCTCGGCCTGTCGCTGGGCCTCGTCGAGCACGTGGCGGAGATCCACGTGCGCCATGGGCACGGCCATCTCCGCGTGAATGTCCTGAACGGGCTGTCCCGCATCGGTGCGGAACGTCGTGCGCAGGGACTCGTGCCGGCGCACCAGTTCCTCGAAGCCGCGATGCAGGGCCGCTTCATCCAGATCGCCCTCCAGTCGCAGCGGCAGGGGGACGTTGTAGAGCGGGCTGCCGGGTGAGAGCTGATCGATGAACCACAGCCGCTGCTGCGCGAACGACAGCGGAAGTGCTCCCGTGCGCGAGGCCCGCTTCAGCGGCGGGGCCTGCGTCACCGCGATGTCCCCGAGCCGCTCGGAGAACTCCGCCACCGTGGGCGCGTCGAACACGAGGCCCAAGGGGGCTTCCCGTCCCAGTGACGCGCGGATGCGCGCGACGAGCTGGGTCGCGAGCAACGAGTGGCCTCC
>JAEMGR010000120.1 GCA_016458225.1 Myxococcaceae bacterium JPH2
ACCTCTCACGGCAAGCTCGACCGTCGTGCCCTCCCTCCTCCTGAAGCCACCGATGCCGCGGTCGCCGCGTACAGCCCTCCGAGCACGCTGACCGAAGTGAAGCTGGCTCGACTCTGGTCCGAGTTGCTGAACCAGGAGCGCATCGGCACCGAGGATGACTTCTTCGCGCTGGGCGGCCACTCGCTACGAGCCACGCAGCTCGTCTCTCGGATCCGCTCGCAGTTCCGCGTGGACCTGCCTCTGCGCGCGGTGTTCGAGGCCACGACGCTGACGGCACTCGCGCGTCGCATCGACGAGGCGAGCCATGAAGCGCGGGGCTCGGATGCGCCGCCGTTGATCCCCGTGTCGCGCTCGCAGCCCCTGCCGCTGTCGTTCGCGCAGCAGCGCCTGTGGTTCCTGGATCAGCTCCAGCCTGGCACCACCGCGTACAACATGCCCAACGCGCTGCGACTGGAGGGCACGCTGGATGTGGACGCGCTCGAGCACGCCTTCACGGACCTGTGCGGCCGCCACGAGTCTCTGCGCACCACGTTCCTCTCGGTGGAGGGCGAGCCGGTTCAGCTCATCGCGCCGCCCACGCCGTTCCAGCTCGATCGCATCGACTTGTCCGAGCGCGAAGACCGCGAGGACGAGACGCTCCGACTCGCGGAAGCAGAGACGACGCTTCCCTTCCAACTCGCCACGGGGCCGCTGGTGCGCGCTCGGATCCTCCGGTTGGAGGCGCAGCATCACGTGCTGCTCGTGACGATGCACCACATCGTCTCCGACGGTTGGTCCATGGGCGTGCTCGTGCGCGAGTTGATCGCCCTCTACCGAGCGCGCCTCGAAGGACGTCCGTCACCGCTCTCCGAGTTGCCGATTCAGTACGCGGACTATGCGGTGTGGCAGCGACAGTGGCTGCGTGACGGCGTCCTCGACGCCCAGCTCGCCTA
>JAEMGR010000121.1 GCA_016458225.1 Myxococcaceae bacterium JPH2
CCCGATCGTGCAGGCGAATCCTGTTTGGAATCTGGGATTCAGGTTCGTGCCGGGAGATTTCAACGGCGATGGCTTCTCCGACGTGCTGCTCTACGACTCGGCAACGGGGTACTCCGAGATTCGCTACGGCAGCAGTACTCCTGGGCTGGCATTCGCCGCGGGCAGCCAGGCGACCCTGAGCGCGGGCCTCAAGATTGTCCCCGGCGACTTCAATGGCGACGACTTCACGGACGTCCTCCTCTATGGGACCACCTCGGGAAGCGTCGAGATTCGCTACGGACGGGCCTCTCCGGGGCTCGATGTCTCCGCCGCCAGCCAGACGACTTGGAATACCGGGTTTGAGTTCGTCCCTGGCGACTTCAATGGCGACGGGCGTGCGGATGTCCTCCTCTTTGGGACCGCGACCGGAAGCTCCGAGATTCGCTACGGCCGCGCCACTCCCGGACTCGACTTCGCCGCCGCCAGCCAGGCCGCTTGGAATACGGGCCTCAAGTTTGTCCCTGGGGACTACAACGGCGACGGCTTCACCGACGTCCTCCTCTATGGATTCACCTCGGGCAGCGTCGAGATTCGCTACGGCCGGGCCACTCCCGGACTCGACTTCGCCGCGGCCAGCCAGACCACTTGGAATGGTGGGTTTGAGCTGATGAGCGGTCCTGGCTACGAGTTCTAGGTAGCTCCGCGTTTCCGATGATGTCCGGTGCGCGGTAGTGCCTCGCGCACCGTCCCTATCTCAGCCTCCGGACGACTTGCATTCCGGGCCCCTCCAGCCGCTATCCTGCGCTGGAGGGGCCTTCTCTATTCCCGCGAATCCTGGCTCGCCGCGCATCAGGCGGGGCGCGCAGG
>JAEMGR010000122.1 GCA_016458225.1 Myxococcaceae bacterium JPH2
TCCAGCTCCCCGAGTTGAAGGACGCCTCTCGCGTCACCCTCATCAACTCCGTCCCCTCCGCCATGGCCGAGCTGCTGCGCCAGGGCGGCGTCCCCTCTTCTGTCCGCGTCGTCAACCTCGCCGGCGAAGCGCTTCCTCGCGCCCTCGCGCAGGCCGTCTACGCGCTGCCCTCCGTCCTCAAGCTCTTCAACCTCTACGGGCCCTCCGAGGACACCACCTACTCCACCGGCTCCCTCGTCTCTCGCAACGAGACGCCCCTCATCGGCAAGCCCCTCTCCAACACCCGCGCCTACGTCCTCGACTCCTCGCTCCAGCCCGTCCCCATCGGCGTCGCGGGTGAGCTCTTCCTCG
>JAEMGR010000123.1 GCA_016458225.1 Myxococcaceae bacterium JPH2
GGCTCCCTCGTCTCTCGCAACGAGACGCCCCTCATCGGCAAGCCCCTCTCCAACACCCGCGCCTACGTCCTCGACTCCTCGCTCCAGCCCGTCCCCATCGGCGTCGCGGGTGAGCTCTTCCTCGCGGGCGAAGGCCAGGCTCGCGGCTACCTCCTGCGGCCGGAGCTCACCGCGGAGCGCTTCATCCCCGAGCCCTTCGGCCCCTCGGGCAGTCGCATGTACCGCACCGGCGACCGCGCACGCTTCCTCCACGACGGCCGCCTCGAGTACCTCGGTCGCGTCGACCTCCAGGTGAAGGTCCGCGGCTTCCGCATCGAGCTCGGCGAA
>JAEMGR010000124.1 GCA_016458225.1 Myxococcaceae bacterium JPH2
CGTCGGGGAGGGAGGCGTGAGTGTCATTCCACTCGACGAGGACCTGCCGGCGCTCGGCCTCATCCATGAGGGGGAGGGCTGAGAGGGATTGGCCAGCGTCGAGGACCGCGCCTTGGAGGAGATTGCGGAAGTGTCCGAGGAGACGCGAGACGGTGGCTTCGTCGAAGAGGGAGGAGCGGTACTCGGCGGAGAGGCGAAGTCCGCGAGGCTCATCGGAGGCAATGAGCGTGAGGTCAAAGCGGGCGGAGCCAGTGTCGACCGGAAGCGGATCCATGCGGAGGCCCTGAAGCGGGGCGAGAGGCATGGGAGCGTTCTGGAGGGCGAACATGACCTGAACGAGAGGGGAGACGTTCAGGCGGCGAGAGGGGAGGAGGGCCTCGACGAGCTTCTCGAAGGGGACATCCTGGTGAGCGAAGGAGTCGAGGGCGAGGTGGTGGACGGAGGAGAGGGAGTCGCGGAAGGAGGAGGTCGGTGAGAGCTGGAGGCGGAGGGGGAGCGTGTTGACGAAGAGGCCGATGAGGGCTTCGAGTTCGGAGCGAGAGCGGCCCGCGACAGGAGTGCCGAGCGTGATGTCGAGGAGGCCGGAGTAGCGGTGGAGGAGAGAGAAGAAGCCCGTGAGGAGGACGGAGAAGAGTGTCTTCCCCTCGCGGATGCCCAG
>JAEMGR010000125.1 GCA_016458225.1 Myxococcaceae bacterium JPH2
ACTCACTCAACTCCTCGACGCCCAGATCCGGACGGGTACGCTGGCCGCCCGCGTCGCGACTGACGCCGGGCATGAGGCCCTGGGCCTCATCCCAACGGATGGTGTGGACGCTGCGCCCGGTGCGGGAAGCCAGTTGGCCGATGCGAATGGGTTCGGACATGTCGTCGTCTTGAGTCCCCATTCAACAAGTTAGAGCGCGCTCTAGTCCTACAGTTGTAGTTCGGAAGAAGCGTGAGCATCCCTTCTGTCGGAGGAACAGAAGGGGGAGGAGCGATGCTTCCAATGCAGTCCTCGGCAGACCCGAAGCAGCAGGCCCCAGAGGTGCGACTGGTGGGCCAGTTCGCCATGGAGTTGGAGGGAGTGGGCGCCTAGTTGGCGCCCTATTTTCGCCGTCGCGAAGCACGTGCCGCGGCCCACGAGTACG
>JAEMGR010000126.1 GCA_016458225.1 Myxococcaceae bacterium JPH2
TTCGCCATGGAGTTGGAGGGAGTGGGCGCCTAGTTGGCGCCCTATTTTCGCCGTCGCGAAGCACGTGCCGCGGCCCACGAGTACGTCAAAGCCTTGCTGGGACGGGCGCAATGCAAGAATACCTGGGGCCTCTCGGAGGACGTGGGCCATCGCGCACCGTATGCTTTTCAGCACCTGCTGGAGCGCGCGAAGTGGGATTCGGAAGA
>JAEMGR010000127.1 GCA_016458225.1 Myxococcaceae bacterium JPH2
TCACCACGTGCCATCTGCTGTCACCCGGGGACACCGTGGATGACGCGGTCTCCATCGGGCGGCCCATCGCCAATACCCAGGTCTTCCTCCTCGACGCCTCGCTTCACCCTGTCCCCATCGGCGTCCCCGGTGACCTCTTCATCGGGGGGGACGGCCTGGCCCATGGCTACCTCGGCAACCCGTCCCTCTCCGCCGAACGCTTCATCCCCCACCCCTTCTCTTCCTCTCCCGGCGCTCGCCTCTACCGCTCCGGCGACAGGGCTCGCTGGCTCCCCAACGGCACCCTCCAGTTCCTCGGCCGCTCCGACTTCCAGGTGAAGCTGCGCGGCTTCCGCATCGAACTCGGTGAAGTCGAAGCCGCCCTGCGCTCCTTCCCCTCGCTTCGCGAAGCCCTCGCTCTGGTCCGCGAGGACTCTCCTGGCGACAAGCGCCTCGTCGCCTACGTCTCCCCTTCATCACTCGACCCCGCGGCGCTTCGCTCCCACCTCCGGCTCCTCCTGCCGGAGTTCATGCTTCCTTCCGCCTTCGTCCTCCTCGACTCACTCCCCCTCTCCGCTCACGGAAAGCTCGACCGTCACGCGCTCCCA
>JAEMGR010000128.1 GCA_016458225.1 Myxococcaceae bacterium JPH2
CCCGCGCCGCCCGCCGCGCCCGCCGCGCCGCCACCGCCGCCGTAGCCACCATTGCCATTGAGCGTGCCCGTGCCGCCGCTGCCGCCCGAGCTGATGGCGAGGCCACCGCCACCACCGCCCGAGCCCGCACCACCGGCGCCCGTGCCACCCGACTGCGTCAGGCCCGCGCCACCGCCACCCCCGCCGTGGAAGCCCGACGCACCACCCGAGCCACCCCCCGCGTTGGCGCCACCGGCCGCACCCGGGCTGCCATTGCCCGCATTGCCCGTGGTGTTCAGCGCAGCGCCCCAGCCATTGAAGCCATTGCAACCCGCGCCGCCACCACCGCCCGCCGCCACCATCAGCGACGACACCGTGGCAGCGCCCGTTCCGCGCCACACGAACGAACCACCACCGCCACCCCCGTTCGTGCCATCCGCGCCGCGTCCACCCACCACGATGCTCAGCGCGTCACCGGGCGTCACGTTGAACGTGCCAGACAGCAGCGCGCCCGCGCCCGCTCCCGAGTTGTTGTAGGCATTGCC
>JAEMGR010000129.1 GCA_016458225.1 Myxococcaceae bacterium JPH2
AGCGGGGTGCGGCTCAAGTCGCGAGGAGGCTTGAGCGCATCGACGAGCTGCTCGAAGGGAATGTCCTGATGCGCGAAGGCGCCGAGGCAGGCCTCGCGGACGTGGCGCAGGAAGAGGCGGAAGGAAGACTCAGGGGAAGGCTGCGCGCGAAGGGCGAGGGTGTTGACGAAGAAGCCGATGAGGCCTTCGACCTCGCGACGATTGCGGCCGGAGATGGGCGAGCCGACGACGACGTCATCCTGGCCGGAGTAGCGAGCGAGGAGGAGCTGGAAGCCAGCGAGCAGCGACATGAAGAGGGTGGCGCCCTCTTGCCTCGCGAGGTGGAGGAGCGAGGAGTGAAGCGAAGCGGGGAGGGGGGCGCGGATGTTGGCGCCGTGGAAGGAGTGGACGGGAGGACGAGGCCTGTCGGTGGGCAACTCCAGGATGGGAGGGGCACCGGCGAGCTGGTGCTTCCACCAGGCGATGTCGGAGTCGAGGGCGTTGCCCTGGAGCCAGGAGCGCTGCCACTGGGCGAAGTCCGCGTA
>JAEMGR010000130.1 GCA_016458225.1 Myxococcaceae bacterium JPH2
CGGCGGCGAGGGCGGCCGGCGCGGGCCGTTCGGCCAGAAGCAGCGCGCCGGCGATCAGCGCGATCACCGGCACCGCAAGTTGCGCCACCGCGGCACGGGCGGCGCCCAGTTGCGGCAGCAGCGCATACCAGAGCGCATAGCCCAGGCCCGAGGTCACCGCCCCCGAGGTCAGCGCCAGCAGCCAGCCCGTCGGGCTGGGCAAGGGCGCCCCGGTCCAGAGGAGCGGCAGCGCAACCAGCGGCAGGGTCCAGAGAAAATTGCTGGCCGTGGCGGCC
>JAEMGR010000131.1 GCA_016458225.1 Myxococcaceae bacterium JPH2
CGCCGGCGATCAGCGCGATCACCGGCACCGCAAGTTGCGCCACCGCGGCACGGGCGGCGCCCAGTTGCGGCAGCAGCGCATACCAGAGCGCATAGCCCAGGCCCGAGGTCACCGCCCCCGAGGTCAGCGCCAGCAGCCAGCCCGTCGGGCTGGGCAAGGGCGCCCCGGTCCAGAGGAGCGGCAGCGCAACCAGCGGCAGGGTCCAGAGAAAATTGCTGGCCGTGGCGGCC
>JAEMGR010000132.1 GCA_016458225.1 Myxococcaceae bacterium JPH2
TAGCCGATGGCTTCCAACCACTGAGGCATCCGCGAGCCCCGGCCACTGGCATCCACGACGAGGTCCGCCTCCCACGACTCCTCGCCCTGGGGTGTCTTGACCCGGGCGCCCGTGATGCGCCCCGTGCCCTTCTCGTCGGAGATGAGCCCTTCGATGGAGCAGCCCTCGCGCACCGCCACGTTGGGCTGCATCTTCACCCGGCGAAGGACGTTCCACTCGAGCAGGGGCCGGGTGCACAGCAGCCCGGGGATGCCGCTGGTGCGGCGCAGCTTCCACACCCCGAAGTGGTGCCAGGCGAGGTCTCCACTCGAGTCGATGAACTCGGCGCCCTGGACCTGGAGTTGCTCGAACAGGTCCGGGAAGTGCTTGTCGAGGATGCGCCGGCCCGTGTCCAACAGCACGTGGATGTGCGGCCCTTGGGGAACACCTTTGCGCGCGGCGGGCCCCTCCCCCCGGACATCACGCTCCACCAGCGTCACCTTGTCGAAGTGG
>JAEMGR010000133.1 GCA_016458225.1 Myxococcaceae bacterium JPH2
ACGAGCGCCTCGAAGCTCCGCTCCAACGCTTCGACATCCAGCGCGCCACTCAGTCGCACCGCGACGGGCACGTTGTAGAACGCGCTCCCTGGCTCCAACTGGTCCAGGAACCACAACCGCTGCTGTGCGAAGGACAACGGCAGCGCGCCGCTTCGCTCCACGCGCTTGAGGGCCGGCTGCGCTGACTTCCCTGGGGCCGCTCGGCTCAGCCGCTCCGCCAACGCCTCCACCGTCGGCGCCTCGAAGACGTCCCTCAGTGGCAACTCCACCTGGAACTCTTCTCTCACCCTCGACACCAACTGCGTCGCCAACAGCGAGTGCCCGCCCAACTCGAAGAAGTCGCTCCTCACTCCCACTCGCCCGACGTTCAGCACCTCTTCGAAGAGTCGGGTGAGTCGCTTCTCCTCCTCCGTCCTCGGCCCTTCCCACTCCTCCTCCGAGGACTTCATCTCCGGCGCGGGCAGGGCCCTCCTGTCCACCTTCCCG
>JAEMGR010000134.1 GCA_016458225.1 Myxococcaceae bacterium JPH2
CACGCAGGGCGTCGAGAGTCGGAGGCGTGCCGGAGGGAACGAGGTAGGCGACGAGGCGTGAGTCCCCCGGAGCGTCCTGGCGGAGCAGGACGCAGGCATCGCGCAGAGAGGGCAGTGCGCGCAGCGCGGCCTCAATCTCACCGAGTTCGATGCGGTGGCCGCGGAGTTTGATCTGGAAGTCGAGGCGGCCGAGGAACTCGAGGGTGCCGTCGGGGCGCCAGCGGGCCTTGTCGCCGGTGCGGTAGAGGCGAGCGCCGGGGAGAGAGGCGAAGGGGTTGGGGAGGAAGCGCTCGGCGGTGAGGTGAGGGGAACGGAGGTAGCCGCGAGCGACGCCTTCGCCGGAGAGGAAGAGTTCGCCCGGGACGCCGATGGGAGAGGGGAAGCCGGATGCATCGAGGACGAAGGCGGCGGAGTTGGAGAGTGGCCGGCCGATGACGGGCACCG
>JAEMGR010000135.1 GCA_016458225.1 Myxococcaceae bacterium JPH2
AGCAGCGCCGACGTGCGCATCGAGGACCTTCAGCACGCCCTCTCGCGCCTCCTCCCCTCCTTCATGCTCCCCTCCCGCTGGCTCTCGCGGGACTCCCTCCCTCTCACCTCCACCGGAAAGGTCGACAGGAAGGCCCTCTCTTCCCTCCACCTCGACGACTCTTCTCTCCCCTCTTCCGGCGGCCCCCCTCGCGGCCACGTCGAGACACTCCTCTCCCAGCTCTTCCTTCAGGTCCTCTCTCTCCACTCCATCGAGCGCGACGCCAGCTTCTTCCACCTCGGCGGTCACTCTCTCTCCGCCACCCGCCTCGTCTCTCGCATCCGTCACGCCTTCGGCGTTCAGCTTCCCCTCGCGGCCCTCTTCGCCTCTCCCACCGTCGCCTCCCTCGCTCGCGAACTCACGCGGCTTCAGG
>JAEMGR010000136.1 GCA_016458225.1 Myxococcaceae bacterium JPH2
TCACGCGATCGAAACGCCGCGCCTTCTCAAGATCGTCTCCACTAAGCAGAAGGACCTGAAGGCGCTCATCCGTGAGCGTATGGCGAAAACGGGCGAGAAGTACGCTGCGGCAAGGATCCATGTTCTTGGCTCCGGCGATGGACCTGGCGGAGACGAACCACGATGCCCAGCATGCAAAGGGCGCCTTCGCGTGGTGCAGACTCGAATCGAGCCCGACTCGGAAGACTTCTTCGACGACATGACGGACGGGCAGATAGCCGACTACCACTTCGCGGAGGAAACTGGAGACTACTCGAACTGGACCATCGAGGCGCTGTATTGCCCGAGGTGCGAGCCGGTACCGCCGGGCGTTCTCGATGAGTACGGTGAGCGTCAAGGTAGTTGTCGCGTGAGAGGGTTCAGCC
>JAEMGR010000137.1 GCA_016458225.1 Myxococcaceae bacterium JPH2
AGCGCGCCCGCGCCCGCTCCCGAGTTGTTGTAGGCATTGCCACCGCGAGCGCCCACGGCCTTCACGGTCACCGAGCTGACGTTCGCGGGCACCGTGAAGCTCTGGAGCCCACCCGTGTAGTTATACGTCTGGGTGACAGGCACCATCTGAACATAGGTGAGCACCACCACGCCGTTGCCCGTACCCTGGTCGGCCTGGTTGCTCTGGCTGCTGCCCGCGTTGTACGAGCCTCCGCCACCGCCACCGCCACAGTTGCTGGACGCGCCACCGGCGCCGCCGCCGCTGTAGCCACCCGCGCCGCCCGCCGCGCCCGCCGCGCCGCCACCGCCGCCGTAGCCACCATTGCCATTGAGCGTGCCCGTGCCGCCGCTGCCGCCCGAGCTGATGG
>JAEMGR010000138.1 GCA_016458225.1 Myxococcaceae bacterium JPH2
TTCGCCGAGCTCGATGCGGAAGCCGCGGACCTTCACCTGGAAGTCGATGCGGCCGAGGTACTCGAGGCGGCCGTCGTGGAGGAAACGGACGCGGTCGCCGGTGCGGTACATGCGGCTGCCGGGCGGGCCGAAGGGGACGGGGATGAAGCGCTCTGCGGTGAGCTCGGGGCGCAGCAGGTAGCCACGCGCCTGGCCCTCGCCCGCGAGGAAGAGCTCGCCCGCGACGCCGATGGGGACGGGGAGCAGGGAGGGGTCGAGGACGTAGGCGCGGGTGTTGGAGAGGGGCCTGCCGATGAGAGGCGTCTCGTCGCGAGAGACGAGGGAGAAGGTGGAGTAGGTGGTGTCCTCGGAGGGCCCGTAGAGGTTGA
>JAEMGR010000139.1 GCA_016458225.1 Myxococcaceae bacterium JPH2
CATCAGCACGGTGCACTACGACTCCGGCTACGTGAACGCGTACTGGGACGGCACCCAGATGGTGTACGGCGATGGCGACGGCGTGAACTCCGGCCCGCTGGGCAAGGATGGCGACGTCACCGTGCACGAGCTGACGCACGCCGTGACGGAGAACGAGTCCAACCTCACGTACTCCGGTCAGTCCGGTGGCCTCAACGAGGCCATGTCCGACACGTTCGGCGCCTACTGCGAGAGCTGGCAGTCCGGCACCTGGAGCACCGCCGCGGACGTGTGGAAGGTCGGCGAGGACATCTGGACGCCCGCCACCTCCGGCGACGCGCTCCGCTACATGGATGACCCGAAGAAGGACGG
>JAEMGR010000140.1 GCA_016458225.1 Myxococcaceae bacterium JPH2
AGGAGGACGGAGAAGAGTGTCTTCCCCTCGCGGATGCCCAGGAGCTTGAGCCGCTGCGTCAGCGGGAGCGGCAACGACAGTTCGAGCCGGGCGCCGCGCGTATCCAATTGCGCCGGGCGCGGCCTGTCGGTGGGGAGCTCGAGGAAGGCCTCGGGGTCGAGGTGCTGACGCCAGTAGTTGAGCTGTGATTCGAGCGCGTCGTCGCGCAACCACTGGCGCTGCCACACGGCGTAGTCCGCGTACTGCACGGGCAACTCAGCCAGGGGTGAGTCGTGCTTCGCCGCGAAGGCTTGATACAGCTCGGCCAGCTCCCGCACGAGCACGCCCATGGACCAGCCATCCGA
>JAEMGR010000141.1 GCA_016458225.1 Myxococcaceae bacterium JPH2
CCTCCGCTCCTCGAGCTGCCCACCGACAAGCCCCGTCCCGCGGTCCAGGGCACCGCCGGCGCCACGCTCGCCTTCGCCCTGCCCAAGGCGCTCACCGACTCCCTCAAGGCTCTCGCGCTCCATGAAGGCGGCTCGCTCTTCATGGTCCTCCTCGCCTCCTGGCAGTCGCTCCTCGCCCGCTACTCCGGCCAGCCCGACATCTCCGTCGGCTCGCCCATCGCGGGGCGCACGCGCGCCGAGACCGAGGGCCTCATCGGCTTCTTCGTCAACACCCTCGTCCTGCGCGCGCAGCTCTCCGACTCACTGAGCTTCCGTGCCCTGCTGCAGAAGACTCGCGAGT
>JAEMGR010000142.1 GCA_016458225.1 Myxococcaceae bacterium JPH2
GTCCCGATTGGCAAAGAGGAGAGCAGGATGATCGGACGGTTGAACCATGTCGCCATCGCGGTGCCCGATCTGGAGGCGGCGTCGGCGCAATATCGTGATACGCTCGGCGCTACCGTGCGCGCGCCGCAGGATGAACCGGATCACGGGGTGACGGTCGTCTTCATCGAACTGCCGAATACCAAGATCGAACTGCTTTATCCGCTGGGCGAGAACTCCCCCATCGCGGGCTTTCTGGAAAAGAACCCGGCCGGTGGCATCCATCACATCTGCTATGAGGTCGAGGATATCCTGGCCGCGCGGGATCGGCTGAAGGCCGCGGGCGCGCGGGTGCTGGG
>JAEMGR010000143.1 GCA_016458225.1 Myxococcaceae bacterium JPH2
GTAACAGCAAAGCTGCATACCGGTTTCTGGGTAAAATCCTCAACAACGTGAAGAAGTGGCAGATCCCGCGATTCATCAACACGGATAAAGCGCCCGCCTATGGTCGCGCGCTTGCTCTGCTCAAACGCGAAGGCCGGTGCCCGTCTGACGTTGAACACCGACAGATTAAGTACCGGAACAACGTGATTGAATGCGATCATGGCAAACTGAAACGGATAATCGGCGCCACGCTGGGATTTAAATCCATGAAGACGGCTTACGCCACCATCAAAGGTATTGAGGTGATGCGTGCACTAC
>JAEMGR010000144.1 GCA_016458225.1 Myxococcaceae bacterium JPH2
CCCGCGCCGCCCTGGCCGAGATCACCGCCGGCGACGCGCTGATGCTGGACGATTCGACCACCCTTGCCGCGTTCGCGCCGCTCTTGCCCGGGCGGGGGCCGCTGACGGTGGTGACCAACAGCCTGGGGGTGATGCAGGCGCTGGCGGGGGCCGAGGATATCGCGCTGATCACGCCCGGCGGCGCGTATCACCCGACCTATCACGCCTTTATCGGCCCCTTGTGCGAAA